>JAANXD010000087.1 GCA_018263435.1 Candidatus Scalindua arabica
GACAATAAGGTATTTAATTGCCCAAGTGATACCACGGTAAGTGCGACATCAGCATCATCCGCCTGGGTATGAGCCCTGTCATATCCATAACTACTCTGGGTTTGGGTAAAAGCTGTCCCAGATGACATACCGGCATTTGAAGCAGCACTTACCGTGGTATCACTTGGGCAATTAAATACCTTATTGTCACTTACATATGTATTATATAACAAGTTTAAAGATGCCATTGCCGGGTTTGAGGCTGTACTTGAAGGAAATGATTCATTATTCTCATTCGCATACATTATCAAGCCCATACCTATCTGTTTTACATTACTCATGCATTGAGTCTTACGTGCTGATTCTCTTGCCCTGCTCAATACCGGAAGCAGGATTCCGGCAAGGATACCAATTATTGCAATCACAACCAGTAATTCAATGAGAGTAAAACCTCTGTTTAATTTAGGAATCCTCATTCGCAAAGTCCCTTTCTTGAAGGTTTGTAAAGTAAAATATATTAGAAGGTTGTAAACATCCATTAATTTTACTAATGACAGATGTAACATGCTTAAATATACTTTTTACTTGTGTGCGTAAGTATAATATCATATATACTTATGTCAAGCTTTTTTGTGTATCTGTTATACAATGTCCTCGAAAATCATACCAATATAATTTCCTGGAAATAGATAAACTCATAGTGATTAATCAGAAAATTTTTGGAAGACATTTTTAAATTCAGCGTTTTGCGGATTTGTTAAATATGTTTAACGAAAAACCTCAAGCTACTACTACACAAGATTTTAGACCGTTCCCATACTGTGATCAAATAATAATAGCTATCCTGTTAGTCATTATTATTGCGGTTCCTCTCTATTTTGATGTCCATATTCACAGCGTATTCGACCTGAGCAAGATTACTATTCTGTATGTATTGACACTTGCCATGCTAGCTATCTGGTCAATAAAGACCATTTTACAATCTTCCATGCCAGCCAGTTTGCCAGGCGGGAACCAACAGCACCTAAGCAGTTTCAACCTGAGTCCGCTGTCAAAGGCACAACCATTAAGCCTGCCGATAGTAGCTTTTCTATTTGTCAGTGGACTTTCAACTATATCTTCCATAAATCCTTATTTAAGTTTAGTGGGCACTTACAAAAGATATGGAGGATTTATATCAACAATTGTGTACGTCTCATTATTCTTTGTCATTGTAAATTTCATCGACAAGAGAAGGTTAAGCTCACTCCTCGACGTAATTATCATAACTGCCAGTGCTGCATCCGTATATGGCATCCTGCAATATTTCGGATTAGACCTGTATCATTGGAGCACGTCTTTTGGTTATGGAATAAGGGTTTCTTCCACCTTTGGGCACCCTGCATTCTTTTCTGCATTTCTTATTATGGTTATACCTCTTGTTCTTATCAAAATCTTCTCCTGTAAAGAATGGTTCAAGGCTTATCCATATATAGGAATTTTAGCGTTATTATTGATCGCATTTTATTATACAAGAACACGCGCTTCCTTTCTGGGCCTTATTGTTTCAAATTTGTTTTTCTTTTCTTTGATTGGGAAAAAAAACCTTCTGGCAGATAAGACAAAAACGATTGTTACGATATCTATCATGATCGGTATTTCAATTCTCTTTAATGTAAACGACAAGGCGTCCGTTGTCGGAAGATTCAAAGGCAGCATAAATCCCGTCCACTTAAACAATAAATCAGGAGAGAAAACTGAAAACCTGCAGAGTAAACATCTTGCAGAACAAGACCTGCTTGCGCAACATACACCTTTTGATGGCTCAACCCAATATCCTCGCCTTCCCGCCCGGCAGCACCGTTCGGACGGGTCTGATAAACAGGATCATTACTGGGATGTCGATCTCGCACATAAATTAGAAGGCACAACTCTTACAAGATTCCTACAATATCTGACGAGTCTCAGGATTATTTATGATTATCCCATTCTTGGAATCGGACCGGACACATTAGGCATGATATACCCTCAGTATGTAGCAAAGCTTCATCGGGAAATGAACGAACAGAGGGGTTTTGAAAATCAAAACAGGATACACAGTGATTTAATAAATATAACAGTTTCAACCGGCCTGCTGGGCCTGGGAGTTTATGTGTGGTTCGCCTTTGCTTATGGAAGGATGGTGTGGAAAGGATGTAAGAAGGCGGATGGTTCTGACAAAATACTCATAATAGGCCTTTGTACAGGATGCCTGGCTTATTTTGTTCAAAATCAGTTTAGTTTCGGGCATATACCCATAATCACACTCTTCTGGTTTCTTGTTGCCATGTCGGTTATTGCCTGCCTGCCCGTCCGCCAGGCGGGCCGCCCCAAACAGTTCAAACGGCTTAATCCGTTCAAACAGTTTAAACGGTTCAATGGGAATCTTGCAAAATACATATTCTGTGGAATTACCATATGTTTAATGATCCTGCTTATTACACTTAGTTTGTATCGTTATAAAGCAGACATATATTTTGAACACGGGCGACGATCACTTGGCCAATATAAAGCAGATATCCCGACTCAAGACGGGCAAAAGCCATCTACGATAATTCCGATAAATGAGGCAATCCAAAGCCTGGAAACGGCTGTAAAACTTAATCCATTAGCATTGAATTATCGTAACGTGCTAAGTGGTATCTATCTGAAGATGGCAGCAATTGGTATCAGCAAAGATCCCGAAAGTATCATGGAGGGCCTGCCAGACAACTTTTCGCATGAACAGACAACAATGTGGTTTGCAAATGCAATTGACGGTGCAGAGACAGTACAAAAACTTTATCCCAGGGATTATCATTCTGCTTTTACCCTTGGTCAGGCCTACCATCTCCTTGATAAGATGTCTGACGAGGACATGAGTAAGAACGCAATCAAATACTATAAAAGAACAGCAATGCTGCATCCGTTTAAGCTTGAATATCGGAATAAACTTGCACGGCTCTATGCCGAAAAAGGTCGGTACGAGGACGCCATTCATGAGTTAAAAGAGGCAAAGAGTATTGCACCATCCAATCAGGCACCCTACTTAAACCTCGCTAAGGTATTCATGAATGACGGAGAACGATATGAAGAAGCAGAAGCCACCCTTCTTGAATTCATCAAGAAAAATCCTGACAGTAAAATATCAGATATTTACAGACTTCTGAGTTACATCTATTTGAAGACAGCAAAATGGGAAAAAGTCTTGATTCAATCAGAAAAGATAATTCAACTCGATCAGGGAGATTTAGAGGCCCATAAATATGCGATTATGGCCAACTCAAGGCTTAAAAGATTTGAAGACGCGCGAAATCTGTGTAATCGTATCCTGGATTTAACAGGATCAGGGAGTAACACATACAGCAAATATGCTAAAGATATGCTGGAGGTTTTATCGGGAAAGTAAATCAGGTACTTATTAAATGCTATCTATTACAAAGCGATTATAGAAATCTTATACTTGTCTGCCAGTTTAACGGTATCTTCTTTATCAAGGATCAAAGTTTTTTCCGCCTCTATCGCTAATGTAGATACGCCTGCCTCTTTAAGGTAATCGACAGTTTCTGTCCCAATGGTTGGTACATCAAAGCGCGGATCTTGACCCTTCTTACTTAACTTTATTACCACAACTTTTCCGCGGCCAAGTTCACCTCCACGTTTGATTGTTTCATTTGTCCCCTCAATCGCTTCGACTGCCAGGACTATTTTATCCTTTACTACAATGCACTGTCCTATCTCCATCCCTGCAATCTCCTTTGCAATCTTCCATCCGAACTCTATATCGGCTGTCTCATTTTCTGATGGTTTCCTCTTAGTCAAACAACCTTTCTCTGCCAGAAGGTTCTTCACGTAATCTATAGAACTGACAAGTTCTATACCGTCCTCGGCCAGTTCGTTTGCAACGGCTTCAAGAATAGAATGATCGTGCTTACTCCTCAGCTTTTTATACCACATATTGATAGCTCTCAGGTCAGGTCTTAATTTTAAGTGTTTAAATCTTGAATGTATATGTGACTTCGTCAACCCCCCTGCCATCACAGCCTTTTCTATATGTTCGCTCTTTAATGTCTTTATCAATTTACCCATCTTGGCAATACCGACCCAGTATAATTTCTCAACATATTTCTCAATTTCAGGAGATGCTTCGTTTTCAATAGCAACGGCTATTAAACTTATACCTTTGGCCTTTGCACTCTGTGCAAAGAGTATCGGGAACCTGCCATTACCTGCAATCAATCCTAATCTTTTCATTTCTCTTCCACCTGGAATATACGAATTATTTGGGTAATTTGTGGTAGCCGCCCGAACGTACCGTTCAGTACGGGCGGGCATCAATCGCTCAATTTAGATTCCAACTCTTTTATCTTCCTCTGTAACTCCTTTACAGTCTCTCTCATCTCAGGGAGCCTTTGTATTATCATATAACATTTTCTCATTCTTTCGATCTCTATTGCAGGTGTGCCCAGAAATGTACCGCCTGCAGGCAGGTCATTTGTAACTCCTGTCCAGCCGCCCACTTTCACATTATCTCCCACCTTGATATGGCCTGCAACACCTGACCCGCCGGCCAGGATAACGTTATTTCCAATCTGAACACTGCCCGCAATTCCAACCTGTGAGGTTACCAGAACATCTTCACCAATCTCAACATTGTGAGCAATCATTACCTCACTGTCTATCTTTGTACCTCTCCTGATTCTGGTCTCCCCCAGTACGGCACGGTTGATTGTTGTATTGGCGCCTATATCAACATCATCTTCGATTACGGTAATTCCGATCTGAGGTATTTTAAAGTAAGTCTTCCCATCCGGAGCATATCCATAACCGCTGCAGCCAATGACTGAATTACTATGGATCACTACACGTTCACCGATTATTGTTCCTTTGTGGAGTACGGTATTTGGATGGATTATGGTATCCTTCCCTATCTGACAATCATCCCCTACATAAACACCGGGATACAAAACCACATCATCAGCCACCTTCGCATTTTCACCTATAAAGACAAATGGGTAAACGGTTACATTAGGGGCCATTTCGGCTGAATCACTTACTCTGGCTGAGTCATCCACTGTCCCTGAATATACTTTCTCAGGATTCATCATCAGATCAACAACCTTTGCAAATGCCAGGTAAGGGTCCTTGGTTACCAGCAGGTTTTTGCCTTCAGCTTCCATGCCCGGTGACACCAGGATTGCGGACGCCCCGGTCGACCCAAGCTTTTTAATATACTTCTTATTAGATACAAAGGTGATGTAACCTTCCACTGCTTCATCAATCGTCATTACACCCTTTATCTTTATATTCTCGTCGCCGACTACCTCTCCGCCTACGTATTCAGCAAGCTCTTTCAGTGTCTTTTCCATTTATACTTTCCCGTAATTGTATGAATCGTTATAGATTTTCTTGATTACTATTAATATACATATTAAGAAAATCCATATGACGATCCCTGTTACTAACTTGCTATCACCACCAAACAGCCATATCAGTTTCTCCCTGAAACGCGAGATGAATATAGAGTCTGTCTTCGACATAAACACCATTCCTGAATGCAGGCCGATGGAGAGGTACAGTGATTTAGTTCGAATCAATGCATAAGACAGCACTATACCAACCAGAAAGAGCCCTATAATCGCAGGCAGATGTTGCACTATATCAAAAAACAGAGGCTTAAAGAATTGCGCCATGGTTACAAAACCGACAAACGGCTGAAAACCTGTAGAAACAAAAACATCAGCCCTGAAAAAATGCAGAACCGAGTAAATCAGACTGCACACGATTACGGCCGTCAGCGTTGACATATTTTCCATAAAAGACTGTAACAGGTACCCCCTGAAAAATATCTCCTCCATAAAGCCTATTAAACAACCTATAAACAGATACTTGAAAATGTCTACTATCGACTCTCTTAATACTTCGGAATCCAGTTTATCGTAAATTATAAAATCAAGATGAATAACCCACGCACCGGAAAGAAGCCCAATACCATAATAGATAAGTAGTGACAATACCGCCAGTGAAAAACCAAATAGAAACTGCCTGAAGAAGCCCGGCCTTCTCTTTAAGCCTGAAGAGATCAGTGTACCGAATCTCAACGACTTCCTGTAGACCAGAAACACTATCAGGGCAGCCACCATTAATACCCTTCTCATCACCTTGCCGAAATTATACACACCATTCTCGTAGTCCACCGAATCCGCCATGAAACCCGTCTTCTCCAGCATAAAGTCCAGAGGAACCTTCTTGATGGGCGCAATGATACAGCTGGCAAATACTATAATCAAAAACAGCAGGATTAATTTCTTATATAGTTTCATTACGAGTTTCGGGTTACGGGTTACAAGTTACGAGTTAAATAGGTTTAATCGAATATTTTGACAGAAAGGTACTGATATTTCAAAGGATACAGGGAATCAGGCAATTTATAATGACCTTCAAGTGGGTGTATGTGAACTGACAAACCGGATTTGGAATCTAACACAATACCCGTAAACAGTCAAGTCAAAAGGTATTAGCTGCAAAGACAAAAGATAGTCCTCACACAAAGCCACAAAGATCACAGATAAAAACGAATTTCGAATTACGAAGTGCACCAGCAAGTAAAACCAATTGACAAAAAACTGCCAAAGTATAAGATTACTTTAATAAATATATATAATGTAAAAGTAATGTTATATAGTTTCTGTACGGAAATTATTAAGCCTAATGATTGCAGTAGTTTATATCCGTGAGGAGGTATTAAAAGTCCTTGCAAATTGGGAGTAAAATGATACAATTCAGTTCTGTAAGTTATTGTAAAACAATGAATTATATCAATAATCCCAAATGCAAGGAGGAAAAATGCGAGTAATTTCTGACACACAAATGAGGCTTGAATTCTACCAAAGCCATAGCAAAATGTCAAAGAAACTGGAGAAAATATCTGAGGTTTTGCAAAAAGATATGAGTTTTTTAGAAAAGGTAGCAGAAGATTTCAAGACACCAAAAGGATCTTCAGCTGGAGCAAAGGGGATGACAATAGAACAGGTAGTAAGAGTAGCAATATTGAAACAACTACGTCAGTTAGGCTATGAGGAGCTCTACGATGAATTGAACGATAATATAAGTTACCGGCGTTTTGGGAAGATCCATGAGGGGGAAGTGCCGAAGAAAATGACGTTGAATGAAAATATCAAAAGGATATCACCGGAGGGATGGGAAGAAATACACAAGGTAATAATAAAAACCGCAAAAGGGCTGGGTGTGGAAAAAGGTAAAAGTGTACGAATGGACTCAACAGGAGTAGAGAGCAATATACATTATCCGACCGATGGAGAGTTGTTGTGGGATTGTGTAAGAGTGATAGATCGTATTATAGAAGGAGTAATGGATGAATATCCTGATATGGAAATTGGGTATCACAATCATACAAAGAGGGCAAAGAAGCGCAGGTACAGGATAGTCAATACGAGTAGTGAGGAAAAGCGAGTAGAAGCGTATAGAGATTTATTGAAGGTGTCAAGAGTGACAGGGAAATATGGCGAGTCTTGCATAGAGCAATTGGAGAAAAAAGTAAGACAGGGAGATATAGAGGCTGGAGTATATAAAGAGGATTTAACAGGGTATTTGGAGTCATTGAATACCATAATAAACCAGACAGAACGTCGGGTATTAAATGAAGAGAAAGTTGAAGCGAAGGACAAGTTGGTATCCATATTTGAGACACATAGTGATATATTGGCTAAAGGTAAAAGGAAAGTAATCTTTGGCCACAAGATACTGTTGAGCGGAGGAAAAAGTAACCTGATATTAGATTGTATGATAGAGAGAGGTAATTGGAGTGATGCTGAGTATTTTGAAAAAGGGATAGACCGGCTTAAGGAAAGATATGACGTCCATCCAGAAGAAATAACTACAGATGGTGGGTTTGCCGGTAAGAATAATTATGATTATGCAGTTGGTAAAAAGATTAAGAAAGTTTTGTTTACCAAGAAATGTTCATCTAAAATAGTAGAGTTGGTGAAGACCAGTCGAGCGTACAAGAGATTAAAAAGATTTAGAGCAGGAATCGAGGGATGTATATCCGCGGGAAAGAGAGCGTATGGTTTAAGCCGGTGTACCTGGAAAGGGTGGCGAAGCTTTCAAAGTTACGTCTGGCTGGGAGTAATAGCATTTAACCTGAGTATCATGGCAAATACTTTACTGAAGTAAATGTAACAGACGTAATATTTATAATTAACAAGAATACTACAGTAGTGGTATGTTTAAATTCAGACAGAAACTCAGATTTTAAAGTTTTTTTCAAATTATTGCTAATTTGAAAAGCAAAAAAACTGACGATCGGATTAGGAGACGTCTTTAACGCTTCATTTCCGTACTGAAACTATATAAACTATTAACTAAATCATTTATAAATTCGAGGAATAAACCATGATTGAGAAAGAGCAGGCAATTAAAGCTATTCAGGATCTTCCGCAAAATGCAACTATTGAAGATGCAATGGAAAAACTATACCTTCTTTATAAAATAGACCGGGGTATGAAACAGGCCGATGAAGGAAACAAAATATCACAAGATGAGGCAAAAAAGAAAATGGAAAGATGGTTAAAGTAACTTGGACAGATCAATCACTTGAAGACTTGGACGCAATTTGTTTATTTATTGCTCGCGATTTTCTTGAATATGCAAGATTATTTGCAATAAGAGTATTTGAAGCAACAGATCGACTTGAAACCTTTCCAAAATCAGGAAGGGTTGTTCCAGAGATAGGTCGTGAGGATATACGTGAAATAATATTGGGGAATTACCGAATTATTTTTCGTATTGTTACGGAAGAAGTCGAAATTCTTACAGTTCATCATGGAGCAAAACCTCTAGAAGATATCAATTTTCCAAATTCCACATAAAAGCATACACTTTACCATAAATAAACAAAAGAATGTCTGCCCCTATATATTTTCTACAATCTATAATCTACAATCATCTATCGTCAATATTCAATTCCTTACACCCTCACCATCTTATACGCAGTCCTGAAGATCACCAAGAGCATTCCTGAGCCAAAGCAGCCGATTGCGATCAGTGTAAGTGGTATGCTCGGGTTCTTTTTTACGGAGACAGCTACTGCAGGCGTGACTTTGATGTCTTCAAAAATCATGTTCGACCCCTTGACGTTTTGTGCATTCTGCCTGCCGATGCGAACATAGGACTTATTGTATTTGCCGTCTTTACCTTTTGAAACCAGCTGGATAGCGGGTGTAAGGAATTGTGGAGGAAAGTAAAGGTTTGCCAGAAGTACCTTTGATCCGTTTATCTCTATAACATCCTTTATATTATAAAGACTTGTCTTGCCGTCGATATTCAATACTACTCCGTTTGGCATATTGCCATAATTTTGCAGAAGAAACTGCTTGGTTCCGCTATCTACAAGTACTGGATTGTTGTAGCCAAGTGTATCGTCGTACTCTTCACCGTCCTTCCTTACTTTCACCTGTGCCTTTATCTTCCTTGGCATGCCGCTGGGGTATGAAGTGGTTTCAAGGCCGGTCACCTTCAACTCGTATTCACCGGATTGCACCCATTCATCGGCAATCGTGATCGGCATGCCGGACTCTGACCATATACCGCCTATAAGATGGGCCACCAGCGTAATCAGAAATCCGATGTGTACAATCGATGCCCCGTACAGGGGTATCTTGCCGGTACGCGCCTTCACCTTTCTGATAATAGAGTCCAGTGTACAGCAGAAAATACATATCCCATACACGGCAAAGGCGATAAACATTACATAAAACCAGGTGTGTATCAGTCTGGGGTTATTATAGAAGAAGGTAATATCTTCTCCTGAAAGCCCTTCATAAGCTTCCGGGACATAGTTCATTATAAGACTCCCTATTATGAGGAGTCCCGTGACGGTGAACCCGGCTATTATTCCCGTCTTCTGAGATTTTAAGAAATCGTATACTTTTCTCATTTATCCCTCATACGTAGCCAATGTCATTAAGACGTAGCGGAAACCTTCAGGTTTCCATTACCATGTGTAAATGTATAAATGGAAGGCTAAAGCCATTCCGCTACAGATTATTACACTTTCGTTTGAGGCTAAAAACTGTGTGAACTCTTTATAAGGAAACTCGTACCGACATACGTCATAAGTAATATCAGAAAACCAACCAGGGACAGTGGAGTCTTGAATTTTCTGGCCTCCGGCCAGTAATCCAGATGAATACATGTAGCATAGAAGAACCATATAATCACAGACCACAGCAACTTAGCATCCCACAGGAAATATGCCCCCCAGGCTACGTATCCCCACAGACCACCGAATATCATGGATATCGAGAAGGCTATCAGGCCGTATTGAAAGCCGAAATCAATTATATTCTCAAACCGCCTCCTATCTCCCTCAGAGAAATATTGCGCCATTGCCGCCGCAGCCGAACTTGTCCACAATGCGTAACAGAAGAAAGATATGGGGACATGAAGGATATACCATATGGTCAGCATCAGCGGCGGTGCGTATGACAGTTTCATTAAATAGGGATAAAAGCAAACGGAAGCTACAACAAAAAAGCAGTATCCCACACAAAACAGGGATATCCTGTATACGTAGCTTTCTACTCTGGAATAACACAAAAGCACAACGAAGCAGGAAAGGGCAAATGCGGTGAAGGACTCAAACTTGTTTGTCAGTGGGAAATATTCTATGGAGATGCCTCTGGAAGTAATTGATAATGTATGCAGAATAACCCCTCCCAGGAGCACATAAAACCTTGTCCTTCTGCCCAGAAATCCGATTACCCAGTAAGAGGTGTATATAAGTAATGAACACCAATACAAGATAATAGATAATTTTAGATATAACTGTGGATCCATTTTATTTAAGGGTGAATTGTTAAAATAAAAGACTCCATGAGATTTATTGGCCGAACACCGGCCTTGTATAGACAAGGCCGGGTCGGAAGGGAATAACGAAATCCGGATAGCTGTTTACAATTCCCCAATTTGTAAGGGTGTATGGTTATTCCGTTGAACTCATTGCTCCGCCGTGAGGTGAACCGCTACTAGCGTGAGGATCACCACCACCATAGGCTGAACTACCCGGCATAGGCATTCCAGCGTGAGGATTAGGATTACCACGGCCAGAACTGCCGCCATGAGGCGAAGCACCCGGGCCACCATACATTGTACTACCATGAGCCATGCTGCCGTGACCACCAGTTGATGCATATGGGGTTGGTGTGTACAAAATGTTTACATCTGCATTGTCGTTTAATTCTTGTATTAATGTCATTGTTTTTTCATTAAAAAGTGCAAGCTTGACATTCTCCTTTGTCTCTTCAAACGTGATATCTTTGCCCGCCTGTTTATCAGTAATCTTTATTATGTGGTAACCAAACTTAGTTTTCACCGGTTCACTGATGCTATTTACCCCTGTACTAAAGGCAGTTTTCTCAAATTCTTCCACCATCTGCCCTCTGGTAATAACACCTAACTCTCCACCACTTTTTGCAGAAGGACAATCGGAGTTTTCCTCAGCAAGCTTTGCAAAATCAGCTCCATTATCAAGTTCTTTCTTTATTCTTTCTGTATCTTCTTTTGCCTTCTTTAAACCCTCTTCATCCTTTATTGTTCTCGTATCTATGAGTATATGGCTTGCAGTTACAGTTTCATTGTTAAAAATACCTATGTTTTCAGTAAAATATTTCTTCATCTCTTCTTCCGATACTGTCCTGTTCAGGTATTCGTCTACCGATAATGAAATATCCATGGCCATTCTCAACTCGTTTATACCTCCACCCTGCTCTTCCATGAGTGTTTCAAGGCTTTTATCTGCGGTATCAGGATTATTCTTGATGTTTTCCCTGAATGCATTTATCTCTTCTTCAATGCGGGTTGGACTAATCTGAATATTTTCTTTTCTGATAAATTGCTTGAGTACAAACTGTGTAACCAGGTCTTTTATAATTTTTTCTTCAACGAGGTGTAATCTTTTTGTACTCACTTTCTGCTTTACCTTATCTAATATCGCGTCAAGTTCCAGGCGAAGGATTGGCTCTCCATTTACCATTGCAATAGCTTCGTTAGGGTCATTCGTTGCTGTAGCACCTCCAACACCTTGATGTATTCTGGCATAGTCATCTGGTTTATACTCCTGCCTCGCCTTCAGCTTGGCAAGGTCTTCCTGTTCCTTCTTCAACGCCTGCTGCTCAAAATTCATGTCACCAGCGCCACCGCCGACACCGGCATGTGGACTCTGTCCTCCATCATCACCACAGCCATTTATTAATAAACCTAAGAAGCTAAAAGAAATCAATGTTATAATAATTCTTACTTTCATTACTTTCCCCAATGTTGATTTTAGAAAATTATAGATAATTTATCGATTCTAATGTATATAATTATGATTGTCAAAAGAAAAAGAGCCTCTTGTTATGTAGGCGCTATTAGTATAATATGTCGATAGAATCGTAATTAAATTATTTGTTTTTTCTTCTTGCGTGGAGGATTGAGAATGAAGATTTCAGTAAAATTTGGTGCGGCAGAAAAAGAATCTACAGACGTAATCGTGATAAGTCTCTTTGAAAATGTAAAGAAAATACCTTCCGAATTAAACTCTCTTGATAAAGCATCCGGAGGGTTCATATCAAATCTACTGCAGAACAAGGATTTTACCGGTAAGCTGAACGAAACCGTAATGATTCCAACTTATAAGAAGGTTACTCCAAAAAGGATACTGCTTGTTGGATTAGGAAAAACGACTGAACTCTCATCAGATAAAATTCGTCAAGCAGCCGGTACTGCAACAAGGGAAATACAGGGAAAGAAATTTAAAAACCCTTCAATGTTATTATATAAAACAGAATACAAAGGTATTCCCATTGAAGACATTACCCGTTCAGTTGTAGAGGGCATACTGTTATCGCTGTATAACTTCACCATGTATAAAACATTAAAGAAGGAAGATAAAGCTACCATTAATAATTTCACATTGATTGTCCAGAAGAAAGAGGTACTGGCGAAGGTTAAATCCGTAACAAAGAATACCCAAACTGTAGCGGAAGCTGTTTGTTTCACGCGTGATATCGTGAATATGGCAGGAAGCGATGCGACACCAACCTTCCTTGCAAATAAAGCAAAAGAGATTGCAAAGAAACCGGGAGTTAAATGCAGAACATTATCACGCCCTGATATGAAGAAGCTGGGGATGGGTGGAATCTTGAATGTATCGAGAGGGAGTTCTCAACCCCCCAAATTTATCATCCTTGAATACAATACAAGAAAAAAGAACAGTGACACAATCGTTCTCATAGGTAAAGGAGTAACATTTGACTCAGGAGGAATATCCTTAAAACCGGGAGCTAATATGGATCTGATGAAGGCCGATATGTCAGGCGCTGCCGCTGTACTGGGCGCCTTTAAGGCGATATCCAACCTGAAGCCGGCCGCTCATATTGTTGGCCTGATACCGTGTACAGAAAATATGCCAGGAGGCAGCGCCTTGAAACCCGGTGATATTATCAAATGCATGTCAGGAAAGACGGTAGAAGTTTTAAACACGGATGCCGAAGGTCGCCTGATATTGGCGGATGCTATCGCTTACGCAAAAAGGTATAAGCCGGATGCCGTAATAGACCTTGCCACATTAACTGGTGCATGTGTCGCCGCATTAGGTACATTTACATCGGGCATGCTCGGCAATAATGATAAACTTAAGGATAGGATAAAACAAGCCGGTGAAGAAAGCCATGAAAGGGTATGGGAACTGCCGCTATGGAAGGAATATTACGAATTGATAAAGAGTAACATAGCTGACATTAAGAATACCGGCGGTAAATATGCAGGCACCATTACGGCTGCATGTTTCTTAGGTGAGTTCGTAGAAGACTTCCCATGGGTTCACCTTGATATTGCCGGAACCTTTCTGGTAGAAAAGGACACTCCATACATAAGGAAAGGCGCAACTGGAGTTGGTGTACGATTACTAACACGTTTGATTCAAGACTGGAAGAAGATGCGTAACAAAACCGGTTAAAAATGAAGTACACTTATTGCATTACCTAAATTTGAAAGAGTGTAATCACTATCTATTTGTTACCATGAAAATCGGTGAATAACTCAATTTCTTCTATATCTTTAAAATCATCTTTATCCATAGTAGTTATTTTGCTTATTTCATTCTCAAGGTAAATACTTATTATTCCGAAATCACGGATCTTCATCAATTGAATAAACAAGAATATTCGTATCAACTAATCCTCGTTTTTTCGTATATATAAGATAAAGCCTTTAACTTTATATAAATCCGCAAAAATTTGAGGAAAGATTTAGGCATTGAATGAGACGGGAAATATTTGTAACTATGAAAGATGACTACAAACTTATATGAATACCGCAGGAGATACATTGAACCGCTTTGCCAATATTCGAATCTGTCTTACGTTAAGTTCTCTGTTACCTTTTAATATGTCAGACACAACACCTTGAGAACCTACGTCAGGTAGATCAGATTGCGTGAGTCCATGTTCATCCATAAAAAAACGTAACATTTCTGTGCCATTACACTTTGGCATTGGATGGTGCTTCTCCTCATATGCGTTTATCAATGTGCCAAGCGTATCTAAAAGCTCATATAGTGGATGTCGTTCGTCTGTACCAACTTCATCAATAAGATTTTCCATCCGTTCAACTGCTCCTTGATACTCTTTTTCGTTGCGAATGGCCAAAATTGGACTTATTGCAGACCAGTGAGTTTCTATATCTTTGGTTATAGTATTCATTGTTTCCAATCTTCCTTATCATATTCACGGTGGGTTAAAATATTACGGATGTAAACCTTGCTACGATTGAAATGTACTGATACAATAAGCCTGTATTTGTTGCCACCAATATTGAACACAACCAAGTCTCCTACTTTGTCTGCTGTGGGGAAGGCTGCCCGCAATTCGTTAAAATTGCCAAACGTACTTTTTTGCATAGCTTTAAACCATCGTGAAAGTGAATTTTTACTGTCTGGATATTGCCTCCAAAATCTTTGTAATGCTTTCCTGCTGATTATATGCACAAAACAATAATATTTTAAACTGAGATATTATGCAAGTGTAAATTAAGTTTACAAAATTGCTTTTAGAGTTGAAACAAGGAATTTACAGATTCAGCATGACAAATTGGGCGTTTTTGCTATTGTGACACTCACAGACTAAAGGGTGAGAAACGTTGAACACAAACTTCAACCTGTAGCCACTACGCCTGCTCTCTATTCTACCTTGTGAACATAAAATTTACTTATGCTTGTAACGCTTTCATATCCATTGTCGATTGTTGTCACTACCTCATATTCTCCTTAATTGTTTGTGAAGACCTTTATGCCAGATGGGGTTAACTGACGCCAGCTTTTTTTTCCTTTTTTGCTGTTTAATTTTTCAAAGAGCTAAACTAATACGAAAGATTTAATGGATTTCTCTGAAGGCAAAAACGGTTTACATAAAGAGAACAAGTTTTACTCCCTCTCAAAGAGTGACAATGAAACTGTGAGGAAAGCATTAACCATACTTCAAACAGTCTTTAAAAGTATAAAACCTCTTTCAAAAGACAAGGTTTTATGAAACAAGTCGCAATATGTAAGCCGCCAACCGAATCAACCATATGGAATCTTTAGTTCTTGATAATCAACGATACGAATATCAAAGACAAGATTTATGACCCTGTTGATAAAGTCCGAAATTTGCCAATTTTCTGAAAAGTTGTTGTCGTAAGTTATTGCTATCATTAGGCTGGGAAATTGGCTATTTAGCGAAAACTGATTAAATCAACAGAGTCATTTATGTGCTGCACTGCTTCAAGAAAAAGGCAAAGCATGGGATCTAAGCACCGAAAGAAGATATGGACGTTATCAGGCAGCGATTGAAAGAAGTAAAGAAAATAACCAAGGGAGGATAAAACCATGACAAAAAAAATAGAATTTACCGACAGTTGCGGTAATGTGTTTGCCGATCTTGATCTTGAAAATGCAGACGAAATGCTTGCAAAGAGCACACTCGCAATCACGATTCGTAAGATCATCAAGAAGCGTGGCCTTACGCAGGCGCAAGCGGCTAAGATATTCAGTACACATCAAACACAGATTGCCAGACTAAACAAAGGCAGTAGCGTTAAGAGCATGTCTTTCGATCTGCTCTTAAGCTGGCTTACCAAACTTGACCAAGATATAACTGTGACTATAAAACGTAAACCATGCAACCGAAAAAGCGCAGCGATCCACGTTGCTGTTTAAGGTTCGAGAAGAAATAACTGCTTTTTCAAGGCGGAAAGATCGATATTGGTGGAACATGACTGGTATCGTAAAAAGACCGTACGGCTAGCTGTCTTAAAGTATTACCGAACCCTTATCAGGGATATTCTACATCTCAAAGACCTGATGAGATAATAATGTTGACGAGCAGAAAATTTAATATAGTTTGTGGTGTTATTATTTCATTAATCACAATATGAAATGATTATATATTGGGACAAAACAGATAAAATATTTGTTATTGATATTCCCGAGTTACCAGGTTGTATGGCACATGGTAAGACAAAAAAAGGAGCGGTTGAAAATGCTGAAGAGGCAGTACACCTTTGGATAAAAACGGCAAAAGAAGATGGTACTCAAATACCTGTACCAAAGGGACGATTAATGTTTGCTTAATATTTGTTCAAGTCCAAATTCGAAGCAATCTGGAAAGGTTAAGAAATGAATGGGATGCATTCTGTCACTCAAACACTAGCGACAGTTAGAATAATCAATGTGAACGTTACGGATGACACGTTATCTGTTGATCTGGAAGATGGTCGTACTATTGCCATTTTTGGTTCAATTTGAACATCCATTTTTACCATCCTCTTTTTACGTTTTCATCAATTCCCCAACGGTTTGAAAGCACCGTTTTCAAAGACAGCATTTATTACCCTAGACATTATTTTGCATCCTTATATTAATTTTTCTAATAAGTACACATAGCTGCATACAGTAAGTTTTAACTTTAACTCTTTTTGTCAAGAATTATCTGCTTTAGCAATGTGACATACTGCCGGGATGGTCACAAAATGGATTTGACAAAAGGCTAATTGTGCCGTATACTATTAACAAAATATACGTCAAATTTTATTGTTGAGTAAGAAATGCAAAAGAAATTAACATTAAGAATTGATGAGAATCTAATTGAAAAGGCTAAACGCTTCTCAGAAAAAAATGGGAAATCAGTTTCAAAAATAGTTTCCGATTATTTCTCAATACTGTTTGGAAAATATTCACCGTCAGACTCTGAAAATACCCCCATAGTCCAATCACTTAAGGGCAGTCTTAAAGGGAAGGATATAAACAAGAAAGACTATAAATTGTATTTAGAAAAAAAATATCTTTGAAAGTTCTTTTTGACACAAATGTGATACTTGACGTAATGTTGGACAGGAAGCCACATTCAAATGTTTCTGCTCAATTATTTTCTAAGGTTGAATCTGGAGATATAACAGGATACATAAGCGCAACTACGGTAACTACTATACATTATCTTGCAAAGAAAGCAGTTGGTGCTATAAAAGCTGAACTTGAGATCGACAAATTATTTACACTTTTTGAAATTGCCCCTGTAAATCGAGCCGTTTTAGAGGAAGCTGCAAAATCAAACATTACAGATTTCGAAGATGCGGTCATACACGAAGCTGCCAGGCATGTTGGTGTAGATGCTATCGTTAGTCGTAATGTTAAGGATTTCAAGCGAGCAATCCTGCCTGTATATACTCCCAACGAATTATCAAAGATACTTTAATCCATTGAAAGATTACATTTCAAACAGCCACATATCAATAAAGGGTGCAAGACAACATAACCTCAAAAGTATAAATATCAATATTCCCAGAGACCGGCTTGTGGTCATCACGGGAGTAAGCGGTTCCGGTAAATCTTCTCTGGCCTTTGATACTATTTATGCAGAGGGACAGCGACGCTACATCGAAAGCCTCTCCTCGTATGCAAGGCAATTCCTCGACCAGATGCAGAAACCGGATGTCGATATCGTAGAAGGCCTTCCTCCCACGATCGCCATCGAACAACGCACAAGTAATACAGGTCCCCGTTCCACTGTTGCCACAACAACAGAGATATACGACTACCTGCGCCTCCTATTTGCAAAAGCAGGCACACCATATTGCCATAATTGCGGTACAAAAATTACAAGGCAAACCATAGAACAGATTCTAGACAGGGTAAGCCGGATCCCCAAAGGCGAAAAGATCATGATTTTATCACCCATAATCAAGGGCAAAAAAGGTGAGCATAAAGAGATTTTCCAGAAAATAAGACGCAAGGGTTTTGTACGTGCCAGAGTTGATGGAGACATTGTTGACGCAGGTACTGATATCAAACTAAGCAGGTATAAGATACATGATATAGACGTTGTTGTTGACAGGCTGGTAGTGAAGAGCAACATTCAGAAAAGACTCTACGACTCAATACGTACAAGCCTGGAACTGGGTGAAGGTGTAGTGATGGTTGCCAGGAAGAAAAAGGGGAAGTGGGAAGATATGGTTTTCAGTGAGCACTATTCCTGCCCGGGCTGTGGAATTGGCTACGAAGAACTTGCACCCAGAATGTTTTCCTTCAACAGTCCGTACGGCTCGTGTAAAGAGTGTGAAGGACTTGGCATGACGCTGGAGTTCGACCCGGAACTGATCATTCCCAATGAAGAGTTAAGTTTAGGTGAAGGAGCTGTTCATGCATGGTCGAACTGGAGCACAATCACACAAGATCATTACAGTCAACTAATAGATGAGTTTTCTGGGAAATTCGGTATAGACCTGAAGATGCCATTCAAGAAGATTAACAAAAGGTTCAGAAACATCTTATTAAATGGCGAGACACAAAATAATAATGCTGATAGCTTTGAAGGCGTCATCCCGACTTTATGGCGCATATATGATAAAACAAACAGTCCCGATGTTGTAAAACGGCTTGAAAGATATATGGATTATGATGTGTGTGAGGAGTGCAGTGGAGCAAGATTAAGGCCGAAAGCTTTATCAATAAAGATGAACGGTAAGTCAATAGCCGAGGTTACCTCAATGACTGTAGAAAAAGCCTCCGGTTTTTTCAAATCTCTTAAATTCCAGGGAGAAAGGAAGATTCTTGCCGGAAGGATATTAAAAGAGATCACAACAAGATTAAGCTTTATGATTGACATAGGGTTATGCTACTTAACGCTGAACAGGAGAAGCAATACACTTTCCGGCGGAGAAATGCAGAGAATTCAACTGGCCACTCAGGTAGGCACAGGCCTGATCGGCGCCTGCTACGTATTGGACGAACCAACAATAGGGCTACATCAGAGAGATAACAAAAGATTAATAGGTACGTTAGAAAAATTGAAGGATTCGGGAAATACCGTGATAGTAGTTGAACATGATGAAGCTGCCATAAGAAGCGCAGACTATGTAATTGATCTGGGGCCGGGTGCCGGTGAACATGGAGGGACGGTGGTAGCAGATGGTACTGTTCCGGAGATTATATCCAACAACGGCTCATTAACCTCTCAATACCTGAATAACAAACTTAAGGTGGAAGTCTCCGGCCTGAGAAAGAAGGCAGACATGAAAAACTCTATCTTGATAAAAGGTGCCAGTGAAAACAACCTCAAATCAATTGACGTCAGGATCCCATTAAAAGTTTTCTGCTGTATAACGGGTGTTTCCGGTTCAGGCAAGAGTACGCTGATCGACCAGATATTAAACAGAGCGCTGATGAAAGCAATTTATGGCAGCCGGGCCAAACCGGGCAAACACAGCAGGATAACAGGTATAGAGAGGATCGATAAGGTTATTGAAATAGACCAATCCCCGATCGGGCGCACACCACGTTCTAATCCTGCAACATACACGAATCTATTCAGCCACATAAGAAATGTTTTTGCCCTGACAAAAGAGTCTAAAATACGTGGATACAAATCCGGCCGTTACAGTTTTAACGTCAAAGGAGGCCGGTGCGAACTATGCGAAGGACAGGGCACAAAGAAGATTGCCATGAATTTCCTGCCGGACATGTTTGTTCTTTGTGAACAATGCAGGGGCAAAAGATATAATCCTGAAACACTGGAAATAAGGTATAAGGGTAAAACCATTTCTGATACACTGGACATGAGTGTAGAGGAAGCATACGATTTTTTCAGGAATATTCCCCGAATAGAACGTATATTGAGAACACTACGTAACGTGGGATTGGGGTACATAACGCTCGGGCAATCTAGCACAACTATTTCCGGCGGTGAAGCGCAAAGGGTAAAACTGTCAACTGAACTCGCAAAACAGAGCACAGGAAAGACACTCTACATACTTGACGAACCGACAACCGGCCTCCACTTCGCAGACATACAAAACCTCCTGAAGATACTTCACAGATTAACTGACATGGGGAACACGGTTATAGTTATTGAACATAACCTAGATGTTATCAAGACAGCAGATTATATAATCGATCTCGGGCCAGAGGGAGGCGAAAGAGGAGGAGAGATTGTAGCTGTCGGCCCCCCGGAAAAAATATGTCGAATCAGAAAGTCTTATACGGGGAGGTATTTAAAGAGTGTTTGCGGCATGTAAACATTTTTACTATTTCATATCACACCATTATTCCTACACTTTATGAGCTGGATTAGTTTGAAGACATTTAACCTGTCTTTGAAATCAATATGTAAATTTGCACTATTTAATAATTTCTCAAGGTCTATGGTTTTTCCCAGACCCAACCTGCATCGTATGGGAGATAACGCTTTCTCAAACTTTGCAACGAGACTATCATCGATTCCCGCATAGTTTAAAAAAAAGAACTCGGCATTTTCTTTGCACACACGCTTTATTTCTTTAAGAGTTTCGAAAGGTTTTGGAATTACCATTATTGAATGAGAAGCAATTACTTTATCAAAATAATTATTTTTAAACGCCATCTCTGATGCATCCGTTATGCACAGTTTTACATTGTGATAACCAAGACGTTGTTTTTTTTCTCCTGCCTGCTTAATCATGTCCCGGCTTATGTCGATTCCAATGACCTCTGCGTCTCTTCTATAAAGGGGCAGAGATACTCCGGTTCCAATCCCAACCTCAAGGATTTTCTCTCCCGGTTGTATGTCCATTAATTCACTCGCCATACGACGCCCGGGATGTAATAGCGTCCCAAACACACTATCATAGAAATGTGAGTACAGGGAATAGATCTTTTTTGGCATTATATTGATCTTTAAACAGTTATAAAGTCCAGTCGTTAATAATAACGTCAATACCTTATTTATTAATAGAGCATATATAATAACACCCAATACTTTATAGAAAAAAACATAAAATTACAATCCTTTAATTATAATTTACCAGAAGTCTGCATAAGGCATCCTGAAGCTGCTTTGCCTGCCACGTACTACCTTTTATTTCGTTTACTAATATTGAAAACGCTATTACTTCTTCGTTTAATGTTTTGACGTATCCGGAAAGCGTACTCGTTCCGCGAATATACCCTGTCTTTGCCCTTATTCTTGATTTATACGGTTCTTCTTTCAGGCGTTTCTTTAGTGTACCATCTATGCCGGAGATTGGAAGTGATTCCAGGAAAATACCGGCATCTTTGTGTCCGTACATATGGCGTAATACTCTTATTATCAATTCCGGAGTCAATTTGTTTTCTCTCGACAAACCGGAGCCATCACTAAGCTGATATTGATCCCCTGAAATCTTTAATTTTGAAATGAAATCCTTAATTACGTCCAGTCCACCGGAAAATGTCCCTTCATTCTTAACGACCGCCCCAATAGTCTTCAGTATCTGTTCCGCATAAAAACCCTGACTGCGCTTGTTCGTCACATTGACAGCTTGTATTAAACTCGAAGTCGTAACTGCTAATTTACGAAGTTTATATCCGGCATTTAAATCCGATTCGTTAATAATCCTTACCCCCCCCATAACTCGAACATTCTTTCGCTCTAATATCTCCTTAAAAACAGTTGCCGTATATAGAGGTGGATTATGTATAGTGATCCACTCTTTTTGAGGTTCAGTCTTTGACCACAAGAACCCTTTAACATTAATCCTGTTTGTAAATGGTTTTCTGTGAAACGAATAAGAATGCTTCGATTTCAACGTCGTAGTTTTACATTTATTAATTATCTCAACGTAGGATGTTTCAGGCTCAACTTGTATGAAAACAAGACCTCCGGGTTTATCGTTGGGTTCCAGGACAACATCAATGCAATTATCATTAAATGAGAGGCCACTAATCGGTGCACAGTACCACTCAGAAAGCTGGTCTTTTGGCCAGCCATCGTGAATAAATTCCCTATCAAAGATGCTGTCATCAGCGATGATATCTCCCGTGACTACTGTTATACCTTGTTTTTTTACCGCATCAGCCCAATAGGCAGGGACTGCGGTAATCTCACCTTCAAAGAACCTTCCCGAAATATTAGGATCACCACTTCCCTTTATGACAATATCACCATCCAGTTTACCATCAGAAGAGATGCTTCCACGATACAATATTTTAGTTTTGTATTCAAAATCCGCGCCAAGATAAACCAACGCTGTGGCCGTAGTAAATAACTTCATGTTGGAAGCAACGATAAAAGATTTGTTAGAATTGGTTTTATACAGAGGCTTGTTTTCACTTATGGAAAATATACTTATGCCAACACGAGTGTCTTTTGGCTTATATTTCTGTAATATTGCATTTATGCCTTCCTCTAATTTTCCTTCTTTTGGTGTAGACCATGTATTTTCTAAACATAAGATGCAGGAAAATACGAAGGCAATTATTAAGAAATAGGAGGTTTTATATCTGGTTTGATAAGTTCTGGAAATGAGTTTCATCTCAGAGTTCGGCCAAAAATAACCTGGCCTTTCGCATCCCGTTTTCAGGCCATCTGTATCCGGCCCCTTACAGGTGGCTTCGTACTGCCTTGCGCACACGAGATACAAGTACTTTTCTTACTTTATTTAAAAACGGGTCCCATTCGATAGGTTTTGGAATGTATCCCTGGGCCCCTGCCTTTAGTATCATGGACTTTATTTTCTTGGAATTACTTCCATGAATTATAATAGCTGGAATAACAGGATCTATACCCCTGATATCTGCCAAAACTTCAAGGCCTGGTATATCCTGAACCTTAAAACCTATTATTGCCAGATCCATCCTTCTTTCTTCCAGGATTGCAAATGCAACCTTGGCATTCAGGGCAACTTCCGTTTCAAAACCGTTTAACTCAAAAAAGTCTCTAAGCTCGTCAACAGTTTCTCTTGCATCTGCAATTATTAAAATCCTGGCAATGCTCATTTTATTAAATACCCTTTTGATAAAGCTCTAACAAATTCAAATGGTGGAGGCGGCGGGAGTCGAACCCGCGTCCCAAAGTATTTCAGCAAAAGCATCTACACACATAGTCTGTCTTTTAATTTCGCTGTTTTGAATACCGACAGACAGGCCTTCAAAACAACTATCTCAAATTAAAGTTTCGCCAAGCCTCCTTTGAGCAAAAAGGCTTAACTATCCTGCTATTTTTCGCCTATTCAGCCCCGCAGGAAAGAATTGAAAAGACGCGGCCGGTTTTACGCAGCCAATGCTAGTTCATTATCAGCATTTAAGTTTTTGTCAGGTTTTTTATGAGGCCGCCTGACCACCTCAGAGTGCAACTTTTGCATCCAGTTACCCGGTCGATACCTTTCGCCCCCTTCTAATCCACATAACCCTTTTATCTTTTAACGATACGTTCAATTTCACGTTCAATAGTCTTTTTCTTTATGGCTTCTCTTTTATCTACTAACCGTTTACCGCGACCGATGCCCAATTCAACCTTAATTTTCCCTTTCCTCAAATAAATTGAGAGGGGAACTAAAGAAAGGCCTTTTTGTTGGGTTTTTGCGACTAATTTCTTAATTTCACGTTTATGAAGAAGTAACTTTCTTACACGTATAGGATCATGATTCTCTCGATTTCCCTGTTCATATGGACTTATGTGTAAATTGTGAAGGAAAACCTCATCATCCTTTATTTGTGCATAACTTTCACCTATACTTACATTTCTATTACGAATTGATTTTACTTCTGTACCTTTTAAGGCAATCCCCGCTTCGATTTTTTCAATAATTTCATAATTGAAGCGAGCCTTTTTGTTAGTTGAAACAATTTCCATGTTGACAAACCGTTATAGTCAATTATATTAACAAATATACCATCAAGTTTCAAGTGTTATTACACTTATAGCCGAAGTGGCGGAATTGGCAGACGCGCTAGGTTCAGGACCTAGTGTCCGCAAGGATGTCGGGGTTCGAATCCCCGCTTCGGCATATCTCATTTCAGAGAACACTTAAGTTTCTTATTAATAAATACTTATGATTAGTTTTTCATATCTTAAAAATCCTCTTTTGTCATCAACTGCCAGTATGACATCTTCCTGAGTTTGCATAATAAAAGACATCTGCCAATTCGGCAGTACGACTAAATCTTATTCTTTTGCACAAAAAAGTATTTTCTAATTTTTCTAAACTAAAAGTACAGTGATCTGTTGATAGTATACGTTTTAGGGAAAAATCAAAGACAAAAAACTGAGATATTAAATAAGAATACCGGATCAGGCATTTTTTTTGCTATACTACATCCATCCAACTAAAAATATAAAAACTTATTTTAACTGTAGCACAGCCGAAAAAGGGAGGTTTTGAAATTATGGCCGAAAAGAAAAAAATTGTTTTTGACCAGGATGCATTTGACGCTTTGAAGAAGGGTATTGATCAACTCGCTTCTGCTGTCAAAATAACTCTGGGCCCAAGAGGAAGAAACGTAATACTGCAAAAAAGTTTTGGGTCGCCTACAATTACGAAAGACGGTGTAACAGTAGCAAAAGAAATAGAACTCGAAGATCATATAGAAAATATTGGTGCTCAAATGGTAAAGTCTGTAGCTTCAAAAACGAGTGATGTTGCCGGTGATGGTACTACTACCGCGACAGTACTTGCAGAAGCTATATTTCTAGAGGGATTGAAAAACGTAGTCGCAGGTGCAGATGCAATGGCACTCAAACGAGGTATCGAAAAGGCTGTTGATAAGGTGGTGGAGACTTTGAAAGCGATGAGTATTCCTGTAAAAGGCAGAAAAGAAATAGAGCAGATTGGCACTGTATCTTCAAATCAGGACACCGAGATAGGCAAGATCATTGCCGATGCAATGGAAAAAGTAGGTAAGGACGGTGTCATTACGGTTGAAGAGGGCAAGAGCCTACAGACTGAATCAACATGGATTGAGGGCTTGCAATTTGACAAGGGATATCTTTCCCCTTATTTTGTAACCGACCCTTCAAAGATGCAAGTGATCCTGGAAGACCCTTATATACTCATTCACGAAAAGAAGATTTCTTCAGCAAAGAATATTTTGCCTATTTTAGAAAAGGTTGCGCAAAGTGGCAAGCCCCTATTGATAATAGCAGAAGATATTGAAGGCGAAGCATTAACTCTCCTGGTAGTCAACAAACTTCGCGGAACACTAAAATGTGCGGCGGCGAAGGCGCCTGGTTTTGGAGATAGAAGAAAGGCAATGTTGCAGGATATCGCGATACTTACCGGTGGACAGGCCATCTTTGAAGACTTAGGCATAAATATGGAAGGAGTAGAGCTTAAAGACCTCGGAAGGGCGAAGAAAATTGAAATCGACAAAGAAAATACTACTATAATAGAGGGCGCCGGCAGTAGCAAAGATATACAGGGAAGAATAGCACAAATACGAGCAGAAATACAGAGTACTACCTCAGATTACGATATAGAGAAACTGGAGGAAAGACTTGCAAAATTAACTGGTGGGGTAGCGCTTATTAATGTTGGTGCAGCTACTGAGAGTGAAATGAAAGAAAAGAAAGCCAGGGTGGAAGATGCCTTGCACGCAACCAGAGCGGCTGTTGAAGAGGGCATTCTACCTGGTGGAGGAGTGGCCTTTATGCGTGCCATTGGTAAACTGAAAGCATTGAAACTAAAGGGAGATGAATCAACAGGGGTTGATATTATACGTAGAGCATTATCTGCACCTCTAAGTCAAATTGTTGAAAATGCAGGTGAAAATGCACCAATCGTTGTGGAAAGAGTTGCCAATGCCGAGGGAAATGAGGGTTATGACGCAAGCAAATCTAAATATTGTGATATGGTTAAGCAGGGAATTGTAGATCCGACTAAAGTAGTAAGGTCTGCAATTCAAAATGCCTCAAGCATCGCAACGCTTCTGTTAACCACTGACGCTATGATAGGAAAAGTACCCGAAAAGAAAAAGGCACCGGCTATGCCAGCAGGTGGAGGAGGTTATGGTGGGTATGGAGATATGTACTAAACTCTATCTCTGTAAAACTATAAAGCAATCATTTAAAAAAGCCGGCCTGATTTTATGGGTCGGCTTTTTTGTTGAATGGGTTTTGCAAAGTTGTTATATTTAATTTTCACGCTTTTTCAAAGATATTTCTACTATTAAGGCATAGAAATGAGGGTAAAATGGCTACTATATCTGATGAATTATCGCAAAAATTAATGGCAAAACATAGTAATATTGAAAAGCTTTTCGAAGAATTCTTTTTTATGACTAAGAGTCATGATTTCACTTCATCAACCCCATGGCAACCCCCCACTGACGTATATGAAACGGGCAAAGAAATTATAGTAAAAATTGCTGCTTCCGGTCTTAAGCCGGAAGATATCTCCGTTCTATTTTCTAACCATATACTTACAGTAAGCGGCAAAAGAGGTGACGATTCAGCCCATCAAAAGGTATGTTTTTATCAGGTTGAAATAAGATATGGGTATTTTGAAAGAAAGATAAAGATTCCAAAACATGTCGATGCAAATAACATACAGGCCACATACGAGAACGGATTTATAGTAATAAATATCCCAAAAGCCGAAAAAGACTTTGATTCTACAATATCCATTAAAATTACATATTAATTTATACTGCGATGAAAGTTAAGGAAAAGAACTCAATAAATTCAGAAGATGTGGAACTCGACAATTCAGATATTCCAAAACACTTCGAACCAGAATCTATGAATGTCCCTGAGGAACTGCCTGTTTTGGGGCTAAAGGATGTAGTGGTCTTTCCACAAATGGTTACAGCTCTGGGGGTATCTACAGAAAAAGAACTTAAACTACTTGATAATGTTCTGGCAACTAACAGATTCCTGGCGCTTGTTGCCGAGAAAGATGCAGAAAAAGAGAAATTGTCCCCTTCTGACCTTTATGAGTATGGAACAGCTTCAGTGGTATTACAGATGTTAAGAATGCCTGATCATACAGCAAAGATGCTTGTGCAGGGAATAGCAAGGATACGCATTAAAGAGTTTACCGAAACAGAACCTTTTTTTAAGGCGAAAGTAGAAGTATTAAAAGATGATCCTGATAAAGGAGATGTTGAGACTGAAGCACTGGCGACAAATGCCAAAAATCAGTTCTCTCAAATGATATCTATCTCTCCCAATTTACCGGAAGAATTAAAGATTGTCATTATTAATATAGATGATCCCGGAAGACTTACAGACTTAATATCTTCTCATCTGAACATAAGCATTCCTGAAAAACAGGAAATCCTTGAAACTTCAAATGTGAAGAAACGGTTACAGAAGATAAATACATTTGTTAACAATGAAATGCAGGTATTAGAACTCGCCGGTAAGATACAAACACAAGTTAAGAGTGAAATGGATAAAGGACAGCGTGAGTACTATCTGCGCCAGCAACTTAAAGCTATACAGGAAGAACTTGGAGAAGGAGATGATCAGGCCGCCGAGGTTAAAGAATTGAGAAAAAAGTTAAAGCAGGCAAAATTACCGGAGGAAGCCATAAAGGAAGCAGACCGGGAACTCTCACGCCTTTCAAGGATGCATCCTTCATCAGCAGAATACACTGTTGCACGCACATATCTGGACTGGGTGATAGCCTTGCCCTGGTCGAAGTCTACCAAAGACAATCTGAATATCTCCAGTGCCCACAAAGTGCTTGATACAGATCATTACGATCTGAAAAAAGTTAAGGAAAGGATTCTGGAATACTTAGCCGTCAGGAAACTTAAGGAAGACATGAAAGGGCCAATCCTCTGCTTTGTAGGCCCACCGGGTACAGGTAAAACATCTCTTGGCAAATCAATAGCCAGGGCAATGGGAAGAGAGTTTGTCAGGATGTCGCTTGGAGGAATTCGTGACGAAGCTGAGATTCGCGGCCATAGGCGTACTTATGTTGGTGCACTCCCGGGGAGGATCATACAAGGCCTTCGCAAGACATCCTCGAACAACCCTGTCTATATGCTGGATGAAATAGACAAACTGGTAACAGATTTTCATGGAGACCCCTCATCTGCCCTATTAGAAGTACTTGATCCGGAACAGAATTTCTCTTTTTCAGACCATTACCTTGATGTACCATTTGATTTGTCTAAGGTAATGTTCATAACTACCGCAAACATTCTCGACACAGTACCACATGCTTTAAGAGACAGAATGGAAGTCCTGGATTTGCCCGGTTATACCACAGAAGAAAAACTTGAAATTGCAAAACAGTATTTAATACCAAAACAATTTGAAGCACATGGCTTAAAAGAAAAACATTTAAAAATTGCGGACAGCGCAATTAATACAATAATAAGTGATTACACAAAAGAAGCCGGACTCAGAAACCTTGAACGCGAAATTGGCACAGTTTGTAGAAAAGTAGCCAAAGAAGTTGCCTCCGGCAAGACAAAACCGGCTAAAGCAAACGCAAAGAACGTTAACAACTTTCTGGGACCCATAAAATTCTTCTCCGAAATAGCAGAAACAGCCGTTGAACCCGGAGTAGCAACAGGACTCGCATGGACTCAGGCCGGAGGTGAAATATTATTTATCGAGTCTACAAAAATGCCGGGAACCGGAAAACTGACGTTAACAGGCCAGCTTGGAAACGTTATGAAGGAATCCGCTCAGGCGGCATTGAGTTATGTCCGTTCAAAGGCAGAGACGTTTGGCTTCTCATTAAAGGATTTCTCAAAATATGACTACCATATCCATGTCCCTTCAGGTGCGATTCCCAAAGATGGACCTTCAGCCGGTGTTACCATGGCAATATCTCTAATATCACTATTCAAGAGTGTATCAACAAGACCTCGTGTTGCCATGACTGGAGAAATAACGTTAAGGGGTAGAGTTTTGCCTGTTGGCGGAATCAAAGAAAAGATATTAGCGGCAAAAAGGGCAGGTATTGCCACAGTTGTCCTGCCAAAGAAGAACGAAAAGGATTTAGTAGATGTTCCAGAGAAGGCAAAAAAAGAGTTGTCATTTAAATTAGTAGAAAAAGTAGACGAAATACTTCCTATAGCTTTTGAAGCAAAAAACAAAACAAAAACAAAAAAAAGGGGTAAATGATGTAACCCCTTTTTATTCTATGTATTACGCAAGGTATACTCTGTTTTGCACATACCGAAACTGCTGCAAAAAATGCAACAACTCACTTTTTTATCACATCTTCTGAGTAATAATTGAAAAAAATTCCTCTAAAATCAACAATTCTCTTATCTTCTGTAACTCATGGAATGAAATGTCTTTGCGACTATAAATGTTGTACACAAAACCTCACAACATACAACATTTTGTATATTTTGCGGGAAATGTACTTGACATTTTATCCACAATCTGTATATTACCACTCAATTATGAATTTGCGCATCTAGATGCATTTCCTTTTTAACTGTAAATTTCTGTCGGCTCTAAGTCTCCGAGAAAGGAGGGATGTTTAATAGAGTAGTTTTCGGTTGGTTATCAGTTAAATAAGTGGTTTAACGTTATATTTCTTTATTTTTTCTATTTGAAGGAGGAGAATATAGTGACAGTATTATTAAAGGAGAGCGCCAGTACTACAGAAAGTGTTGAAAAGAGCTTAACAATCTTTGCAGAGGCTGTAGAGCTGTCTTCAGACCTCGAGATAATCGGTACAGCACTTCCTAATGGCGAAGAGGTTTTCGTGATTAGAGACTACAGTAAGACCGAAGGTATTGAAGGTGCTTACGTTGAAGTGTCAATCGATGAAATCGTCCAGAAAGTTACAGATACAGACAAAGCTCAAGAATTTATAAATGTAATTCAAAATGTAAGAAAACCTATAGTCCTGGAAGGGATTACGAGGATTGTAGGATATTATTCCAGAATGAGCAACTGGAATAAGAGTAAGGTAGGGGAGTTGAGAGACAGGCACAGTAAGAATTATGCGCTTGGAGGTCAGTCACCCGTATTCGAAGAAGATAGAGACACATATGTTAACAATTTATAAAAATAAAGATGGCTTTTAGAGGCTTATAAGGTGTACAACCTTATAAGCCTTTTTTTATTAATATCCCACCAAATTCTCTTCCATCCTCTAATATTTATAATTATGTCTCGTTATCTGGATAATAACACACATTTCTTACAAATTTTCAGTAGGAACTATATACCTGAACAATATTTGTTTTTTTGTTGACAATGGTAACCCAATGTCATAAACTCTTAGATTAAATATAGTTGAAGAAAAGGGTAAGAAATAAAGGAAAAACTTAATGCCAACCAGCAAATCTGCGAAGAAAAATGTAAGACAAGATGCTGTACTTAGGATGAGAAACAGAGACAGAAAATCTGCCTTAAAAACCCAGATAAAGAAGTTTGTTCTGGCTGTCAAAAAAAATGAACTCGAAGAAGCGGAAAAACACTTGTCACTTGCGACTAAAAAGCTTGATAAGATTGCATCTAAAAATGTTATACACAAAAAGACAGCATCTAGAAAAAAATCCCGCTTAACAAAGATGCTAAACAAACAAAAGGCAGCTTCATCTTAAATATCCTGAAGATATTCAGCCTGCTTTTTTTAAATATCATACATCAGACCCTTTAAATGTTCCTCTATGCATTTTGGTAAATCTAGTAAGTGATATCCACCCTCCAGGCAAGAAGCAATTCTACCATCACAACAATCTTTAGCAACATTTTGTGTAAGCTTAGTTAGTTTATTGTAATCAGAAGCTTCCAGGCTCAGGCCGCTTATGGGGTCCAGGCGGTATGCATCAAAACCGGATGAAATTAGTATAAACTGCGGCTTGAAAGGTTTAATTCTTTTTTCCAATATGTCTTCAAAGAATTTTAAATACTCCTGTGGTTCTATATTAAATGATAGAGGTATATTTATGGTGAAACCAGAGCCGCTGTCTTTACCTGTTTCTTCTTCTGCGCCTGTTCCCGGGTAAAATGGATATCTGTGCATGGAAAAATACATTACCGATGGATCGTCGTAAAATGCGTCCTGTGTTCCGTTGCCATGGTGCACGTCCCAATCGATTATTACAATTCTGTCAAGGTCGTATCTTGATTGAATGTACTTTGCGGCTATTGCAACATTATTAAACAGGCAGAAACCCATCGCCTTTTCCGGGGTGGCATGATGTCCCGGAGGACGTACTAAACAGAATGCATTATCTGCCTTTTTATCCATTATTAAATCAATGGCAGTGAGAGGTGCGCCGGCGGCGTTCAATGCGGCTTCATATGAGTCGGAGGATACATATGTATCGGGGTCTAAGTAACCTCCACCTGATCTTGCAATTTCAGCAACTTGTTCTATTTGACTTGTGCTATGAATGGCAGATACTTCGGCTTCAGTGGCAGCTCTTGGTTTTCTAATATCCAATTTCTGCCAACAATTTGCTGAACGAAGGTGTTCAATCGTATTTATTATCCTTGCGGAGTTTTCAGGGTGATTAGCCCCTGTATCATGTTTTAAATAAATATCATCGTAAATTACTACCGTCATGGTAATTATGTTAAATGATTCTTTTTGTTAAATCAAACCAATTATAATTAAAGGGATTGCGGGTGAATGATGAAAAAAAGCACTGTTTCTGACCATGAGATATTAACTCTGATACACAAGAATATCGATATGAGGAAGTTGAAGAATAAGAATAAAGCAATAACAAAAAAGAGAATAGATGAACTCCTGCAGAAGCTTAAAGAATATGTAAAGAAGGAAGATCTGTCTATTTCCGGTGAAGCGGGAAAGGGTGCTTCAACTATTGATAAACAGTTTGACTCTCTAATCGTAAATGTTGACGGCGCTTCAAAGGGAAACCCTGGGAAAGCAGGTATTGGCGTTGCTGTGTTTGATAAAGATTTAAATATTGTACATGAGAGCTGTGAGTATATTGGTGCGGCAACTAATAATGTTGCAGAATATAAAGCACTGATTCTTGGTGCTAAATTGGCAATAAAATTTAATGCAAAGAGTACACTGTTTAAATCGGACAGTGAGCTCATGGTGAAACAGATTGTTGGAGAATACAGAGTTAAGAATACACAGCTCAAGTCCCTGTATAGTGAAGTGCAAAGCCTTCTTGAAAAGCTGCCGGAATGGAAAATAAAGCACGTTCCCAGAGAAGAAAACACAGACGCTGATTTACTGGCAAATAAAGGTGTAGAAATGTTTACTGAATGAATCGATAGAGACCCTTGATATGAGCGATGTGGGAGTGGACTGCAGAGAGATTGTACTTGTGGTGTCTGTGTTAAAGACAACAAAAGAATCCATTCCCTATAGTTTCTCGGCGTCTTTAATTCCATGTGTAGAAACAGTCTTGAGTCAATGATGAGGTTTATAAGATTGTGACAGGCGGTGAGAGGTGATTTCCATTTACTAATCACAGATCAAGGTGTGACCCCATTTCTGTTTGCATTTCTGTTCCTTTGAGGGCAATTTTTCAAGTGAAATTTCTAGAAAACTTGGAGAGATCAATAGTCTTAGTTAGCTGCCGTATAAAATTGACTGTAAGTGTGTACTAAATAGAGGGGGTATTACGGCAGATATTTTTCAGTTATTTCCTGACGCCCAGCATTTCAACGAAACCTTCGGTTCTTGTGGCAATCTGCCCTGCTATATAGTTAGTGTCGTCGACGCAATCTCCGTCAAGGTTTAAGAGGGGGTATCTGTCCCTTGCCAGCCCAAAGTAGAGGAGGTAATGAGGAATATATTTCTTGTTCTGAATTTAAAGCATGAATCTTGGCAAGATGTTGGCCTTTCAGTTTTTGCAATTAAGCAATCTGTTCATCAATACGTTTAATTTTACTTTCGAGTTTATACTTTTCATTATCAATATTCATCTTTTTGATGGAAAAGAGTCTCAAAGAAGTCATTTCTGTTTACGATCCAAAAAGGACATCTTATTTTAGATTTAAGAAATCCTCTGGAGTCAAATCAATGTCCTTTCGTTTAGACATAGACAATATTCCTCTTTATATCATCAGCAATCTCTTTGATTCTGATATTATCAATGCCTTCTTGTGTCAAGACATCTACCTTTGTGTTAAAAAGACTTTCTAAATATTCAACAAGCTCTATAAATTTCAACCCTATTGGTTTTCTCAGTTTAACTACTATATCTATATCACTGTCTTCTCTTTCGGTTTCTTTTGCAACAGAGCCGAAAATGCCTATTTTTTCAACTCCAAATTCATGCGAAAGATAGGGATATTTCTCTTTAATTAATTCCAGCGTTGGATTGTGCGGCATCATTTCTATTTCTCTCTTTTACTACATACTTCTGAGACTTGCTATGGTTTTATATTATTTTCATACAAATCTGCAATTGGGAAGCAAAGGTCATAGTCATTCCACTCTAAATCACCATTATCAATTTTAAATTTTCTAAATTCCTGTTTGTCTAAATATTTTCTTATTAAAGGGTTTAGCGAACTATTTAAGAATGGAAACAAATCTACCAGTTGAATCGTATTATCATTAAACGATAATTTGATTTTATATTCTCCAACGTATTCAGCAGAAATAATTGTAATAACTTGTTCATCAAGAATCATTTTACTTTCCTTTCAATAATTTCACATGAAATTTGTTTATGCAAAACAAAATAATCAATCCATTTCTGGACAATTTTGTCAGCATAGACGTTAACAAATTTTTCAAAGTCTCTTAAAATATTTGCAGGCAATGGGGCCCGCCCTTTTACAGATTTAATAATAATACTCTCGACTTTTCCATCCTTAATTATTAATTCTGCCTTAGACTCTTTCCCTTGATACTTACCATGGACGTGAACAGGTTCGTGTTCATTGCTATAAAATATTATGGCTATTCCACAGTATATGTATATTTTAGGCATAAATTCCCTTCTTTTTCAATCCCATAGTTAAACACACAGTTGCTATGATATTAGAAACAGACAGTATCTGTATATTTCCATTAGCATAGTCATGATTTATATTACTTTAAGGTAATTTTTCAAGTGAAATTTCTAGAAAACTTGAGGAGATCAATAAGCTTCGTTTGCTGACTGATAAAACTGACTGTGAATGTGTACTAATTAGAGGGGGTATTACAGCAGATACTTTCTTGCTATTTTCTGACACCCAGCATTTCAACGAAACCTTCGGTTCTTGTGGCAATCTGCCCTGACATATAGTTGGTGTCATCGACACAATCTCCATCAAGGTTTAAGAGGGGGTATCCTTCTTTTGCCAGCTCTGCTTTTATAGTAGGTACTGCAGCGTTGTTTCTCCTGCATCCCCAGGTGGAATAAGCAATTATACCGTCTACATTGTAATCTTTGGCTAATGTTTTAATAACATTCAGTCTGTTATCCAGAGGTCCGTTGTTGTGGTTGGAGATCAGCTTTCGTGCGAGGCTTTCGTATGGCTTATCAGGGTCTAGTTTGTCCCAGTAGACGTGATTGATTTCCTCAAAGACTATTTTGGTATTTCCGGCATTTTCAATCTTGTCAAAGACATCAGCCTTAAAATATGGTTTTAGTTCCAGCCAGAGGAGCCTGATCTCTTTTTCATCTGCAACCTCTCCATTCTTTCTTCTTGTAGCAATTATTTCCTTGAGTTCGTCTACCAGTGCTGTATAGAAATTTACTGCATATTCTGAGCCGATTTGATAGTGACTTGGCACCATGAAGCCAAGACCGTCACCTCCTGCGAGTGGGGATAAAGGATCCTGTCTCACATGATTTAATTCAATCATTTTTTCCCTTGCTTGATTGGACAATTCGATGGCCTCTGCAAGAGCGTGTTTTTCCATCTTTTTCCCTGTAACTTCTTCCATGCGCTTTGTTAAGCGGATTAATTGATTTGTCAGAAATTTTACAGAGTGGTCATTCATCTCATGAGGAACGTCTACTATCATACTCTGTTTTCCTGTTATAGATTCACAGATCTTTATCGTCTTTATGTTACTGTCACATATCGTTGATGTACCTGCGAGAAACAGGGGGCGCGGGTAGACACCCATATAAGCATTTCCTAAAGCTGTTCTATGGAAAGAACAGACATCGGTTGGTATAGCACCCAGATCAGCTTCAGCAAGAGCACCAGAACCCTGGCCAAATTTTGAACAAAGGGCTGCAGCTATTTCTAATGAGAAGGGATAGAGTTTCATCGCAAAGATGATCTCTGATGGTACGAATAGCGTTGTCCATATTGAACCATGTTTGTATGAATTAGAAAAAAGTTCAATTACGCTTTTAGATAGAACATGAAAAGATTCGATGTGTTCCTTTGAAATGCCTTTTCCGGTTACTTTTGAATATATATTCAGAAACCTAAATAGTTCTTTTGCTAACAAAGGAGTTAGTTTTCGAGCAAACTTCTTTTTTGCGCTTTTAATGTTTACCATAATTCTTTTTAGCTTATTTGGTTTAGAAAATCTCTATAACAATGCTTGGCAAGATTAATTTGATATTACCAGATATGTTTCCTGCAGATGGCTTAGATTGAGTGTTAGTAGCTATACCAAAAACTGGGGAGATTAATTGGTAGCTCTAAATCACGTAGTTAGCTGTTCTATGAATGCTTCAATCCTGGTCTTTATTTGACCCTCGCTTTTAGAACTGTTATCACAATTTATATGTAGCAGGGGAATATGTTTCTTCTCAAACTCTTCCTTGACCAGAGGATAATCATATAAGGTATGATCACAGAATTTTAAGGAGTGATAGATAGCTCCGTTTATTGCCCTTCTTTCGATAAGAGAGACTATGCTTTTAATTCTCCCGAAGACGTCGACCATTCTGGAGCAGGGAGATCTTTTTAGGTATCTTTCAGATATGGACTTGTATGGGTTATCTGTTATTTCTACTTTTCTGTCAAAATACCTGCTGCCGGTACATAAATCTTCTGATACCACCCTGGCGCCCGCATCTTCAATCATTTTGATTATCTCTTCATTTTCCAGTATGCTTCCCCAAATAAAGAGTTTTGGTACCGGATCCTTTTCAGGAACATCGCTTATTTTCTTCATAAGAGAGGTGAGAGTTGATACATAATCCTGGAATTTCTCAGGTACTGCATTTATGCCCTTTCTCAATAATGTGAAGGTTTCATAACCGGAATGTCCAACGTAACCGTTCCATTGCCTTTGTAAAAATTCCATAACATTATCTCTCATCCCGTTGTACAAAGTGATACTTCTATTAATGTCTTCATTCTGTATCTTAAGTTTAAAGTGATTCTCCATTCCTTCTTTTAATGCTTGAATTTCATCGGCAAAATATTGTACAGATGCTTCGTCACTATTTTTTGGAATATCGAGGAAATAATTAAATTTCTCTCCTTTATCTATTCTTACCCATGCATCGTAGAGCCTTCTCATACCATCACAGGAATTAGTAAACACAATTCCTTCGAGATGGTTCAGATTTCCCGCTAATTTTTGATCGGTAAGAGTCTTTATATATGAACATATGTTACTGCAGAGAAGTGATTCACCTCCTGCTCCATTTTCTTCATTAGAGCCCTTTATCCTGACAGGGTGATATCCAGCTGCCCTGATAATCTCCACTGGTGTATAAGTACAGAAATAACCGATTTTCAGCATTTTATCGTCATCGAGTTGAACGTCGGTGATTGATGATGTCTTATTATCAGCAGTAGCCGCAACGGATTCTTCCTTCGGATCAGCATTCGCGTTCTCTAAGGCTATTATGGCTGCTCCTAAAGCACCAATTATTTGTGGTTCTTCAGGCATTTTAATAGTACAGAGCAGCTTCTTTTCAAGTTCACGCACAACTCCTATATTCTTGGCAACACCCCCGGTCATTACAACCGTTTCTTCCAGGCCAACCCTCTTCGCTTGTCCAGAGACCCTTTTGGCTATGGAAACATGCAATGCCTTGCAAATGTCTGGGGTCTTCTGGTCCGCGCCAATTAAGGATACAACTTCTGATTCTGCAAATACAGTACACAAACTACTGATAGAGACATTGTCCTTTCCTTTAAGAGAGAGCTCCCCCATATCATCAAGCTCAATCTCTAATGTCCTTGCCATTACCTCCAGGAACCTTCCTGTCCCCGCTGCGCACTTGTCATTCATAGAAAAGTCTAGGACATTACCTTTTGCGTCCAGCTTTATGGCCTTGCTATCCTGTCCACCAATGTCGATGACAGTTCTGGCATCAGGAAAGAAATGATTTGCACCTTTTGCATGGCAGGTAATCTCCGTTACAACTTCATTGGCAAAAGGAACTTTGATTCTGCCATACCCGGTCGCCACTATATAGGTTAGGTCTTCTGCTTTTAACTTTGTGGCATCCAGGATATGCTTGAATATTTTATCACATGCCTTTTTACTGCTGGCACCTGTAGCGATTACTTCATAGGCTACTATTTCCTTTTTTTCATTTATTAATACTGCGTCTGTAGATAAAGACCCTATATCAATTCCGAGCGTCAACATTTATATTTTCTCCTTAAGTGTTTATTACCTCTGTTTCATTCAACTATTGTTTCTATAATAATAGCCTTAAATAGTAACATGGCGATTCTGTATAGTCAAGGTATATAGTTCAGGTATATAGTTCAAATGTCAAAAAAACAAATAATCCTTGCTTTTAAAGGAAATAATATTATATACTTATACATTAAAAGTGGTGTCAAAAACTAACAGACTGTAGCGGAAGGCCATGCTTGGTAGTATAGGAAATTCAAACTGGTAGCCGCAGACTTCAGTCTGCGCAGGCTAAAGCCATGCGACTACATCAAATCGTTTTAAATATGGAAATAGCAGTTTATCCAAATCCGGTATTAAAAATCAAAGCTAAACCAATTGAAAATATCAACAACGAGATCTGCCAAATTGCCGAGGAAATGCTTGATACTTTGTATGATGCTTGTGGAGTGGGGCTTGCAGCGCCGCAGGTAGGACTGTCGATACGTTTAGTTGTATTAGACATAACCGGTGAGAAAACCGGTGAAAGGGTATTCATAAACCCGTATATCGCTGAAGAGAGAGGTGAAACCCTGGAAGAAGAAGGCTGCCTGTCCTTCCCCGATGTAATGGGAAAGATAGTACGTTCACAATATGTAAAAGTCATCGCATACAACCTTAAGGGTGAAAAGCTTGAAATAGAAGCAAAAGGCCTATTGAGCCGTGCATGGCAGCATGAAATCGACCACTTGAATGGTTGCCTCTTTATTGATAAGATGTCTCCTGCAAGTACGATAGCCAATAAACCGAAACTGAAAGAACTTGAACAATCTTATCAAGATAACAAAGCCGGCGTTAGTTAGTCTTTTATACTGTTCGCAATTAAATATAGAATGAATGTAGTTTTTATGGGTACCCCGGAATTTGCGGTTCCCAGTTTAAAATGCATAAGCGAATCAAAACACAATATACTGGCCGTAGTTACACAGACAGATAAACCTAAAGGGCGAAAGGGGAAGCCTTGCGCACCCCCTGTTAAAAGTGTTGCCATAGATGCAGGCTACCAAATAATACAGCCGGACAATATAAATGATGAACACGTTTTAGAAAAACTTAAAGAGCTGAATCCTGATGTTATAGTGGTTGTTGCGTTCGGACAGAAGATTTCTGACAGAATACTGGATTTACCAAAACACAAATGTGTAAATATCCACGCTTCACTGCTACCCAAGTATCGAGGAGCAGCGCCTATTAATTGGGCAATCGTCAACGGAGAGACAGAAACAGGGATAACTACAATCATTATGAGTGAGAAGATGGATGCCGGTGAGATGATCGACCAGAAATCAGTAGCAATCGATCCCGAAGAAACAGCCGGTGAACTTGGGAACAGATTGAGCAGGCTCGGAGCAGAGACTTTATTAGAGAGCTTAATGCAGATTGAAACAGGAAGTGTAAAATACACACAACAGGATGAAGAACTTGTTTCTCTTGCACCAAAAATCAAAAAAGAAGACGGGCTGATTAACTGGAACCAGGGTGAAAAAGAGATACATGATTTTGTAAGAGGTATGAATCCGAGACCATCCGCTTATACTTCTTTAATCAGAAATAATTCAAAGGAGAGAATAATAATTCTAAAGACGGAGAGAGATAATTCTCCAGACGCCGGAACAGTTAACGTTCCCGGTACGATTATGGATATATCTAATCGCGGCATTAAGACTGCGGCAAAAAATGGAAGTATATGGGTCACAGAGGTCAAGCCGGAAGGCAAGCGAATGATGAGTGCTTCTGCATTCTCAAGAGGACACGATCTAAAAGTTAATTATTTATTTCAATAAGATATTAATTATCTTCAAACCAGGGAGATTCAAAAAGAATGGAAGTTATAGACAAAAAATTTGTTTCACTTAACAACATGATGACCAAGCTGAGGAAAAAGAAATGCCCGCCGGAGGGTTTACTGCTACTTTTTCCACACTGCATACAAAATTCAACTTGCAAACAAAATATCAAACATGATATCAATGAGTGTAAGAGCTGCGGAAAGTGCAAGGTAATGGACCTACTGGCATTGTCAAAGGAATACGGCGTAAGTATAGCCGTTGCCAGTGGTGGGAGGATTGCCCTTAAAAGAGTCATGGCTGAGGAAGTTCAGGGAGTCGTGGCTATTGCCTGTGAAAAAGAATTGCGGACAGGATTAATGGCTGCCATGCCAAAGGCCATATATGCAGTCCCTAACCTGAGACCTCACGGCTACTGTGTAGACACGGATGTGTATATGGACGATGTAATAAAGGCCATAGAGTTTTTTGTTAAAGGCTGCAAAGAGGATACTAAAACACCAGAACCTTTGACATAGCACCCCGCCACATATCCTCTGTAGCGGAAACCTTCAGGTTTCCACATCCATGGCCAGCAAGTAAAAGACCACATAAACACTGGCATTCACCCCATGGTAAGTGGAGGTCTAAAGACCTCCGCTACATTTATTCCGCATAGAAAGATTATCTACATTAATTAACAGAAGAAACTTACAAACTGACAAAACCGGAAACCTTCAGGAGGCGTCTTTATGGGCACAAAAGGGATGAGTGTACTCAGGCATATTGTTGAACAGGAGAGGAAATTTCCGCAAGCAACAGGCAGTCTTACCGGATTGTTAATGGACTTAATATATGCGGCTAAGGTTATATCAAGAGAGGTTAATAAGGCCGGCCTTGTTGATATACTTGGCCTCACCGGTGAAGAAAATATTTCTGGTGATGAAGTAAAGAAGCTGGACGAATATGCCAACGACAAATTATTTAATGCTATGGATCATGGAGGACATCTTTGCGCAATGGCCTCGGAGGAGAATGACGAAATCATTCCCATTCCAGATCAATTCCCTAAAGGCAAATATGTACTGCTCTTTGATCCGCTTGATGGCTCGTCCAATATCGATGCGAACGTAAGTATAGGAACAATATTTTCCATACATCGGAAGAAAACAGATGGCGAAAACGGAACAATCGAAGACTGCCTTCAAAAGGGGTGTGATCAGATAGCTGCAGGTTATATAATCTATGGTTCCAGTACTGTACTGGTCTATACAACAGGCCAGGGCGTAAATGGTTACACGCTGGACCCCAGTGTGGGAGAGTTCCTGTTATCACATGAAGATATAAAAACCCCTCCAAAAGGTAAAATCTATAGTGCAAATGAAGGCAATGCTAAATTCTGGAATGAAGGAACAAAGAAATACATCAGCCATCTGAAAGAAAAAGATTCTGACACCGGCAGGCCATACTCATTGCGTTACATCGGGTCACTGGTATCTGATTTTCACAGAAATCTACTCTACGGCGGTATCTTCCTATATCCCGCTGATTACAAAGACCCAAAAAATCCAAAAGGTAAATTGCGTTTATTATATGAGGCTTCACCTTTGGCATTTATAATAGAACAAGCTGGTGGAATGGCAACTACCGGCAAGGAAAATATAATGGACATTGTGCCGACAGAGCTCCACCAGAAAGTACCCTTAATCATAGGAAGCAAAGAAGACGTGCTTACTTATCAGAAATTTGTAGCAGATAACACAGGTTAATACATCTGAAAAGCTAAATTAGTTAACTCAAAAACTACCTGCGGCAAGTATTTAACACTTTGACCATAAGTATTTGTATCATTTTCTCATAAAGAAAAATCCAGAGGTTAGACCTATTAGAATACCGGGAATCAATCCTAAAAGGATATGGTTGCTGAGGTAGGAATAGATATTAATAGCAGTTGGTGTTAGAAAAACAATGGCTTTGTCCCACTTGTCATTTAAAAAAAACCAATCAATTGAAAACATATTTGTGTAGTC
>JAANXD010000088.1 GCA_018263435.1 Candidatus Scalindua arabica
CAGCCAATCAAAATTTCGCAAACTAACTATCATATAATGTTACCCTGAAAAAAAGTGCCTACCTGCCCGCCGGTCTGGGCGGGAAGTTTAAAGTGACTAAATCATCTGGCTTCTTGCCTCTGTAGGAGTAAAAACTACAAATCTCAAATAGCAAATTACAAATAAATTACAAAACACAATGTCCGAATGACCAGAATCAGTTTGTTTGATATTTTGGATTTCTTCATTGGAATTTGTTTGTTATTTGCCTGCCTGCCGGCAAGGCAGGGATTTTATTATTTGGTGCTTATTCTGCCTTGTCCTCGCTTGTCCTCGGCGCTTTCCAGTCCGGGGAGCGTCTTTGCGGTGTAAAAAATTAAAAATGCCTAAAGACCAAGCTGTGTCAAAAGGTTTTCAACTACCGGACCCGCCACTTCAGCACCATGACCTGCTGTATGCTCTATTGCAACGGTAAAACAATACTTTGGATTTTTAAAAGGTGCATACCCTACAAACCATGCATGGTTTATATCGTCACGCGCTGTCTGTGTGGTCCCTGTTTTACCGGCTACACGCAGCTCCCCCAAACCGGTTTTCTTTGCCGTACCGCTGGTCACTACTCTTCGTAACGATCGCTTAATAACATCCATATTTTCCTCCGACACATCTATTCTCTCTGCAGACGTATGTTCATTATCCATAATCATTTTACCATTATAAGTTGTTAACTTTTGAAGAATGTACGGATTGATACACCAGCCGCCGTTTGCAACCATGGCTATCATCTTCGTAGCCTGTATCGGTGTAACCAGCATCGCACCCTGACCAATTGACAAATTCACAGTCTGGGACATAGACTTCGATGCCGGCATATTTCCTTTTTTTTCATAGGCAAGATCAATGTTTGTGGTATTTCCCAGGCCAAATTTGTCCGCCCATTTCTTTAATAAAGAACCTCCCAACACTTTTGCCACTTCAAAGAAAAAGACATTACATGAATATTGAATGGCCTCCTCAACATTCAACAAACCATGACCATACTCTGAAAAACATCGGAAGCGGCTTCCTCCAACCTTCAATGACCCGTAACATGCAAACTGTGTATTTTCATCTATTTTATTCTCTTCCAGTGCTGCAATTGCCGTAACGATTTTAAATACTGACCCCGGAGGCAAAACGCTTTGAATAGGCCTGTTTAGGAATGGTTTCTGTGGGTTCTTACTAAGGGTGGAATAATCTTCATTCAGGGTATTCAAGTTATATCTGGGGAATGCCGCCATTGCCAGCACTTCACCACTCCACGGGTCCATTACTACAACGGAACCCTTCCTCTCCCCCAGCGCATTTTCTGCAACGCCCTGTATCCTGTCATCTATTGTTAAAATAATGTTATTTCCGGGTATTGACGGCCTTTCAAGGATTAGCTTATCGACTCTCATCGTATCAAGGGTTATCTCTTCAAATTTCTCTCCCGGCACACCCATCAACCTTGAATTATATGTCTTTTCAATTCCGCTTTTTCCAACCAGAGAGTTCATTGAAATTGCCTTTTGAACAAAATATTCTGACTCCGGCTCTTCGCTTTCCTCCAGGTTTTCAAACCATCTTTTCTTGAAATTGTAAGCGCGTATTTCCTTCTCATCCAACTTGCCAACATAGCCTATTATATGGGATGCCGAATCGCCACCTGGATACCATCTCACAGGCTTTCCGCCTATCTGTATACCGGGTAGATCCATCAGTCTTACCTGAAACTTTGCAGTGTCTTCCCATGACAAGTCTGATAATAATGAATGTGGTACAGTCTCCTCCTTGATGCGTATCTCCCTTTCGCTTTTCATCTCTACGACACGCTTAATTTTTTCTACTCTTTCTACAATATTTGTAGTTTTCTCCAGGATATCTGCATATGAAATTTCAAGAGTTTCTGCCACTCTCTCTATCCAGGACACATTATCTGAATGGCACTTCCTGCACAGATTATGAGTTATTTTTTTATCCTTACCCACGGATACTTCAGGCAGAATGTTTTGTTTAATACATAGGAAGGCATTAAATAACTTTGCATAAGGTACCGTAAGCTCGAAGGAGTGTTTATCTATAGCCAGGACCGAACCGTTTCTATCATATATAGTCCCTCTCAGTGTGTCGATACTGACAGTCCTTATTCTTCTGCTATCAGACATACCGCTGAACTTTCCACCTTCGATTATCTGAACGTAAAACAGTTTGCAGAGAATCACAAAGAACGAAACTATTATTATTCCAAAAAATATCTTAAAACGGCTCTTATACATTATCTAAAACCTTCTTTTTGAAGATGGAAATCCAAACGAGAAGTAAAATCTGCTGAACAGCCAGAATACCGGAGGAACAATTATAGAATTATAGATTGCAATCAGGGGGCATTTCCACGTAACGGATAACAAGCCTGTAGAGGTTATTAACATTGACAACAAACAAAGGTAGAGAAGATTATAAATTATTGAAATTATAAACGTAACTGAAATTTGCGTTGCCAAATGCCTGCCATAAATATTACCTCTGATTATTGAAACAATGTATCCTGCAATAATGAACAAAACAGTATTCAGGCCAAAAGGCCCTTCAGAAAAAATATCTTTAGTAAGGCCAACTACCCAACTTGCATGAAACGATCGTTCGCGGTTAGCGTTCAATGAGTGAAAAACCAGGAAGATTATAAAGAGGTCAGGTTGAATACCCAGAAAACTTATATGGTGCAATAAGGTTGTCTGGATTAATGATATGCATACAGTAACACTTATTATTGTAATCCACGGCATAGGAATGCCTTTTATATTTCCTAAAATATTGTCTTTATATCGTAAGTTCTCAATCAATATGAGAAAACTTATAAATTTTTGACCTCCCCTTTTCCCCTCCTTATGAAGGAGGGGATTAAGGGGAGGTTTTCCTCTGCTTATTGAGAACTTACTTTAAACCCAAGTATATTTACTCAGGAGTATTTTCTTCTTTTTTCCTCTTGATTACCAATACATTTTCAATCTTTGAGATGTCAACCCTTGGTATAATCTTAATATCCTTAAAAAGGCTTGCGCTTTTCTGTTTAACCTCAATAACATTACCTATATATAGAGATTTTGGAAATATCCCACCCATACCGGAAGATATAATCTTCTCAGGCTTATCCACTTTTACCTGCCGAGGCACATACTTCATCACACATTTGCCATCGGCGGTTCCCTGAACCATTCCCTGTGTTCTTGAATTGAGAAATCGTGAGGGAACATTTGAAGCGGGATCGGTAATCAACATAACCCTGCCGGATGAACTTCCTATAGCTGAGATTCGGCCTACAAGCGCATTTCCAAAAACTACAACATCTCCAACTGAAACACCCTGTTTCTTCCCAACATCAACAATAATACTTTTTCTAAAGTTAGAAACGTCGAAGCCAATTATATCTGCAACTACCGGTTCTTCTTTATCATCAATGTCCTTTTTATATTCTGATACAATTTCCAGCTTTTTCTTAAATATATTTATAATATCTTGTTGTTTAACTATCTTATTCTTAAGAAGGAACACCTCTTTTTCAAGTTCACTTTTTTCATCAGCTGCAGTAGATAATGAGGCCAGCTTCTTAAAACCATTCTTGAAGAAATTCGATGTATGAGAGATTAGCTTTTGTACTGGAGCAAGGGGTGAAGCAACGGTTACTTTGATGTTATTTGTAATGCTTTCCGGTATGAATAAAAGAGAAATGGATGCTACGACAAAAACAAATACTATAAATCTTTTTGTAGATCTGTCACGATTACGCCTCAAGTTCCTTATCCCACAAAACATCCTTATATAAATCCAGATCTTCCAGAAGTATGCCTGTTCCTCTTGCTACTGCCGTAATTGGATCCTCTGCCATCCTTACAGGAAGTCCAGTCTCCTCTGCAGCCAATTTATCTAAACCCCTCAGCATTACACCACCGCCAATCAGAACCATACCTGTAGTCAAAAGATCAGAAGACAATTCCGGCGATGACTTTTCCAACGTCTTCCTTATAGCGTCTATAATAGTATCTGTTGTTGGAAGAAGAGCTTCTCTTATCTCTTCCGAAGTAATCTTTATTGCCCTCGGTAATCCGGCTATGGCATCACGGCCTCTAACTTCCGCAGTAATTTCTTCTTCTAATTTGAAAGCCGATCCAATTTCGACCTTAATGCTTTCCGCAGTCCTATAACCGATATCCAGGCTATAATTACGACGAACAAATTGAACTATCGCTTCATCCATCGCATCACCGGCAACCCTAAAACTCTCATGCGCAAATATATCTCCTAACGAAATAACAGCTACCTCTGTGGTACCACCTCCGATGTCAACTATCATACTTGCCACCGGCTCTCCAACAGGAAGCCCTGCTCCAATCGCAGCAGCTTTGGGCTCAGATATTAAATAGACCTCTCTGGCTCCCGCTCTCTCTGCAGAATTCACAACAGCACGTTTTTCCACAGCAGTGATTCCAGATGGAATGGCAACTACTACCCTTGGCCGTACTCCCCACTTTCTTTTATGCACCTTTAGAATAAAGTACTTAAGCATCGCCTCTGTAATGTCAAAATCGGCAATAACTCCATTCTTCATCGGCCTGATAACAGAAATACTATTCGGGGCTTTCTCCAGCATAGCTTTCGCAGATTGCCCGACTGCGTTTCCGTTCAGCAAAACCTTATTTGTGCCAGGTTTCACTGCTACCACAGATGGTTCAAACAACACTATTCCTTCACCGGGAATACATACCAGAGTATTCGCAGTTCCCAGGTCGATGCCCATATCTGTAGAAGCCAACCCTAGAAAATAATCTAAAGGATGCATATTTTTGTCGCCCTCTTTCTCTGCTTTGGATATAAGCTAAATTTTTACATAGGCTTACGTGGGTGATTATACGTTCGCCCATATAAATGTCAAGCGAAAACTCTCCTTCTTAACGCAACCAGACACAGTATAGCGGTTGCCAACACACATAAAACCGCAAACACATCACCATAGTTTGTATACCATGAAGCCGCCGAATCCTCAAACCTGATTTTGTTACACAATACACCTTCTATCTCTTTATATCTTCCATGTTCAGACAGGTAATCATATATCTCACCGTCCGGCGCAACAAAGGAAGAGATTCCGCTGTTAGCAGCACGTGTAATAGTGATACGATTCTCAACAGCCCTGAAAACCATCACTGCCAGATGCTGATCCAGTTCAGAACTATTGTGAAACCAGGCATCATTGGTAATATTTAACAGAAAGCCGGCTCCATCCTTCCGAAACTTCCTCACAAAAGGTGCAATTGTATCTTCGTAACATATTATGACGCCAAACTTATAGTTTTTACCGTTCTTCTTTGAATCAAGCCCAAATATAGTTCTCCTGTCTCCTCCACTCAAACTTACACTGTAAGGCACTAACCTGGCAAAGAATGGGATCCAGCCTTCGAATGGAATGAATTCTCCAAAAGGCACTAGATGTATCTTGTCATAACGGTCTACAAAACTCCCTTCCCTGTCATAAAAGAAAGCCGTATTAAAATACAAGGCGGAGGACTCCTTTACATCAATTGCCGTACCTCCCAACATCAAATTAGCAGAGGTTGCCTCCGTCAACATACGAACCGACTCTTTAGACAGTTTGTCAATTTTCCTGTTAAGAATTTCAGGATCAATATTAAGGATACCTGGCACCATAGTCTCCGGCCAGACAATCATGTCAGCCTCTTCCCCAACAGCCTCTAATGATAAGTTTATGTATTTCGTCAATATCTCTTCCTTCTGTTCATCATCGGCTTCAATCTTGACACCCTGTGGAACATTTCCCTGTACAACACAAACATCAGGACCGTCCTGCAAAACTCTGCGGCCTCTTAAATCAAGATAACCATAGGCCAGGACTAGAAACAGTAGAAGAGATGGGATAATTATGGTGAGCCAGAATGTTTTCCACTTCTTATCAGAAGGAACAACCGGATCTATTCCTGATGTAGGACTACGTTTAAGCAATAACCGTTCTATCAAATCTGCAATAGCCGCATTAAATACAACGACCAGAAACGATATACCATAAACGCCGGTGATATCCGCAATCTGTATCAACGGCAGATTTAAATATTGACTGTGACCTGTAAAAAACCATGGGAAGCCGAAATATGGACATGATCTCAGATATTCGAAAGTCACCCAGACAAACGGAGCGATAAAGACGTATGGAAGTCTTAGTCTCCCGCGTAAAAAATGTAAGACAATACCAGAGGCAAAGAAGTAAAGAGCTAAAAAAAGACTTAACAATATCCAGCCAATACCTGTAACAAACCAGAGCCATGACAAGTTGAAGACAAAAAACAGAGAACCAATTAAATACGAAAACAGCCCTACCCTGTATCCGGACGAAATTATTATGAACCATGGAACCAGGGCAATCCAGGCTAAGTAACTTATGCCAGGTGAAGGAAAAGAGAATGAGAGAAGAGTGATTGTAAGAAAAGAGAGGAGGAGGTTTAAATAAAAAGGTTTTTTATACAATATAATTTTCCTGCTAAATAGCCTGTGGTTAATACAGTACGGCAAAGCCGTAAACAAGTTTAAAGTGTCTTAAGTGAACTAAAGTGCCTACCCGCCTGCCAATCAGTTCGGGCAGGAAGTTAAAAAATTGTTTCTTACCACAACTTTAGCTCACTTCAAACTTTAGTCACTTTAAACTTTTTATGAACTTAATAAATTATTAAAACACGTTTAAGCCATCTATCAACATTACTTCTACCATATCACCGGCGTTCAGCTTCTCAACCGATTCTCTGACAATAAGCAGACAATTAGCCTTTGTGGTTGAAAACAGATCTCCAGAACCGTGCCAGTCTACGAGAGAGACCTTCCACCCGGAACCTGCCTGGCTCAACAATGCAGGCCGATATTCTCGGCGCTTTTTCTTGATTTTAATCTCCCTTTCCAGTTCCGCATGCATTATTGGATGTCCATAAGAGGTGAACCCCATCATCTTTTTGATACATGGTTTTACAAACAATTCAAAGGTAACAAAGGTTGACACGGGATTACCGGGGAGTGCAAAAACCAGCTTATCACCCTTCTTGCCAAACACCGTGGGTTTGCCCGGCCTGAGGGCTACTTTATCAAAGAATATCTTAACACCAACATCCTGTAACACACCACCTACAAGATCAAATTCCCCCATTGATACTCCTCCGGACAGTATCAATATATCTTTCCTCAAACCCCTTTTAATCAATTTCATTATCTCTTTCTCATTATCATTGACCCTGCCGAGAATCTCAACGTCCGGAACGATCTGCCGAGCCTGTGCCGCCAGAGAATAGCTGTTACTATTACGTATCTGCCATGGCTTTGGCTTGCGCGTAATCTCTACCAGCTCATCACCTGTAGATATAATGCCTATACTCGGAGTTGAATACGCTTTAACGTTACTCTTGCCAACTGCGGCAAGGATACCGGCCTCCTGTGCCCTTATCTTCGTTCCCTTGCGAAGGACCACGTTGCCAACACGGACATCCTCTCCCTTCCTGGCAATATTTGCACCCTTTTTTGTTCCTTTAAGAATACTCACCTTTCTGTCATTGTCTAATGGTTTTGTTTCCTCCACCTTTATAACCGCATCAGCGCCTTTGGGAACTACAGAACCCGTCATGATCTTAGCCGCCTGTCCCCTGCCAACTCTTTTCTTCGGGTTGTATCCGGCACGTATATTTTCTATGACTTCAAGATCCACCGGTGGATTTATATCATTTGCAATCACAGCATAACCATCCATTGCAGACCTGTTAAACGGCGGCATATTTAAATCTGACTTGATATCCTCCGCCAGACAAAGCCCGGCTGTATTCTCCAGCTTCACCTTTTTGGGTAACAGTCTTTTCCCATTCTTTAGAACGATCTGCAACGCTTTATCAACACTTATCATAATCTCTCCTTTGATCTTTATTAATTAATGATGTACCGGGAGTTTTTCTAAAAAGAAATGCACTCGTACCAATAGTAATTCTTTAACGAAATGTTGTCAATGTAGATTTTGATGTTTAAGCTAACGACTTGCTTTTTACAACCTTGGAGTTATAGAGGAGAAATATATAGAAGACATCAAAAATAAATATCAATATATACAGTGTTATAAGAAAATTATTTTCCGGGTATTTGAGGAAAAATGTTACACCTGCCCCGGAAGTACCGAGAAATTTTCCCCAGGCAACATGTCTGGATAAGAGTTGAATATCATGATTCAGTGCCATCAATACAAACAAGATAGACATTTCAACATTTAGAATAAAGCCTGTTAAAGGCGCTCCGGGCAGATCATATTGCCTTATAAAGAAGAACATTGAAATAAAGCCGCCTGTTAAACCAAACACCATTATCAGATAAAAATTATCTTTCATTATTTTATGGTTTAACTGTGACCTCCCGTACATAAAAGCTAATATCACTATAACAGCGTCAACTACTGCCCAACCGATATAACCGATATACACAATATCTCCCATATCAGGCTGAGCCCAGAATGTTGTTGTGATTTCCCATCCAAAATTCAGGAATATTGCAAAAAGAGGTATCTGGACAAATTTATATTTTATTGTGTCTTTAACAACAAAAACATAGGTGTATAACCAGAAGGATAAACAGAGGAAGAAAAACACCAATTGCGTTATTGTGTAATCCTGTAAATTAATCAGTTGTCCCGTCAAAATAGTACCTTTTTCCTCCCTGCCCGCCCAACAATCATTCTGGTGGGTTGCTTCTTATCTACTTTATCTGTGTAAACCCCTGTCCAACGGTTTACAGACTGTGTCGCAACAACAAAAATACATGTTTTGTCTTCTGAATTTATTTCAGAATCTAATAATTTCAATAACCTCGCAACATTTGAGATCCCGAAACAAGTTCGAGATGACAATTATGACACAGTCTGTTGTTTGGCGAGTGCGTCCTATTTATTTTCTAGTATATCAACCACCTGCATAGAAGAAGGAAGCATAGGGTCAGGTCTTTCATTATAACATTTCGTCTTTTACTTCTCTACTCTCTTGATAATCCGGCCTATGTGCATATCTTTGAACTCTTGGTATTTCCTTTATACTCTCTTTTTTCTTTATCAGCTTACTGTATTTCTCTATTAACTTTCCGCTCCAAGAAATACCTGACCTTTTATTTCCCTCCATGGAAACTCTTCATCTTTACCGGCTACGATAAATTCCTTATAGCCGGATAATGCCTCTGACTTGTCATCTCCAAATTGAGATAGTATCCAATCTGTTGTGAGAAATGGAGGTTTATTAACTTTGCCAATTATTGCTTTATAACTACTCCATTTCCATGCATAGGGGCCTTTCACCAATTTGGCTCTTACAGGATTGAGCACAATATATCGACATAAAGCCAGGAGATATTTATCTTTATCCACCAGTATCGATTTATATCTACCTTGAAATAAATGCCCTACCCCTTTGTGCCTTTTATTAAACAATTGAGTATAAACACCATTGAGTTGTCTCATTCCTCTGGAAAGATTGCCTTCTGGTGTTTCAATCATCAAATGATAATGATTGTCCATCAGGCAATAGGCATGGCAAAGCCAGTTAAATCTTTCTACTACTGAATTGAGAACTTCAAGAAATCGTTGTTTGTCGCTGTCATCGAGAAATATAAGTTGTCTCGCATTTCCACGTGAAGTTACGTGATAAACTCCGCCCTCAATTTCTAAACGTAAAGGCCTTGTCATAATGGTAGAAATAATATCAAATTATTTATGATATTGCAAGACCTGACCCCTCCCCCAACTGGATATATATACATATATGCAATGTTGCGTTGTTGTAAACAATGGAATATTTGCTTAAATTAAAACTTTCATTCTTTGGTCTAGATTTACTGCCTGATTACGCTTGGTATGTGAGATTTGAATTTTTGAAATAAAAGCATTCTGCCTTTTCGCTCATAATTGAAAGTTTTTTCGGTTTCAGAAGATTTTCCATTTCCGAAAAAAAGTTATCCACACCATGAGGGCCTGGATGTAGCCAACTCCATCGTAATCAGCAAGACTCCGCAGGAATCACCAGAATCAAATTAAAATTACAACTTATTGCCTATTGCGCTTGTACCAAGCTTGTTATTTTTTTATTTTGATAATTACTTGTTAATAGATTAGGATACAAGCCTGACCCAGACAAGCTGGAAAATCCGAAATCCTAAGCACGAAATTCGAAACAAATACAAATTTTCAAATGTTCAAAACTTTTTATTTTGGCCATTTGAATTTCGGTCATTCGATATTGTTTCGGATTTCGACATTCGAATTTCGAATTCATTTTCTGTCAAAGAAAGCAAGAAATTGTCACCTTATAGAATATGGGTTTATAAATGTCTAAGTTTTATCCAATCTATTTAGATGTTAAAGATAAGAAATGCGTTATTGTTGGAGGGGGGAAAGTGGCATACCGGAAGGTATGCAGCTTGAAAGAGGCAGGTGCTGAAGTAGTTGTGGTCAGCCCTGAAACCTGCCCTGAAATTACGGACAAGAAAGGCATTGTTTTAATAAAAAAGAATTATGATGAGAGTGTTTTAGATGGTGCCTTACTTGTTATTGCCGCAACGGATAACGAGGCAGTTAACAAAAAGGCGGCGTTGGATGCAAGGAAAAGGAACATAATTGTAAACGTGGTTGATCACCAGGAACTTTGTTCCTTTATTGTTCCTTCAACAATAAACAGAGGAGACCTTTGTATAAGTATTTCAACCGGAGGTGCAAGTCCTGCTGTTTCTAAAAGTGTTAGAGAGGAATTGGAGGTTGTCTTTGGTTCAGAGTATGAAGAGTACCTGAATTTGCTGACTAAAATGCGCAGTATTGCAATGTCGGATATCAAAGACAGTGATAAACGCAGAAGGGCGCTCCAGCGTCTGGCGGATAAAGATATTCTGGATATTGTGAAGAATAAAGGCGTCACGGAGGCAGAGGCAAGAATAAGGGAGACAATGTTTAAGTGAGGTTGAATTACCCCTCCAGGGCTTTTTCTGCTTGAAACATGTCTACTTCAGTGATAACATGAAATTGCGATTTCCCAATAAGTTGAAGAAAACTTATAAATTTAAGACAACCCCCTTAATCCCCTCCTTGCGAAGGAGGGGATTAAGGGGGTTGTAACCTGAAAAGATGTAGGGTGGATTCCCGCCTGCCGGACGGGCAGGAAGGCCGTCAGGCCGAATCCACCAATACATAGATCACGATTAAAGGTGGATTTGCTACCCGCCTGAAAGACATAGTCGGGCAGGTCGCTTAATCCACACTACACTAATATCAAAGAATAGGAGTATATAATGTCGTCTGAAAATACGGATGCCGGAAAAGTTGACTTAAATGAATTGAAATCCGGCGGGTTTATAAAACAGAACCAGAAAGACCTTTTTACGGTTCGTTTAAGGGTGCCGGGAGGCAGGCTTGATATCGATAGGATGATCAAGATTGGCGAAGTGGCAAAGAAATACAGCAGGATGGGCTACTGCCATCTTAGTGTCAGGCAATCAGTTGAAATTATCGGTGTACATATTGACGACTTTGATACCCTTGTAAAGGAATTGGCAGAATTTGGCCAGCCAGTTGCATCCTGTGGTCCCAGGGTTCGCGTTCCTACAGCCTGTGGTGGTTGCGAGTACAACCCCAATGGAATTATGGATGCCCAGAAGAAGGCATTGGAGGTGGATAAGGAACATTTTGGCACACCATGCCATCACAAGTTTAAGATTTCGTTTTCCGGCTGCCCGATAGATTGTGCCAGGACACAGGGAATGGATCTGGGATTTCAGGGTATGGTGGATCCGCATTGGGAGGACGACCCATGTACCGGATGTACTCTTTGTGAGAAGGCGTGTCTGGAAGGAGCTATAGTCTCTGATGAAGATGGAAAGCCTATATTTTACAGGGAAAAATGTGTATATTGTGGAGACTGTATAAAGGCATGCCCTACAGATGCGTGGACTGCAAAACGAAAGGGTTGGGCTGTCCGTGCAGGTGGAAAGCATGGAAGGCATCCCAGGGAGTCAGATGAGATTATGCTGTTCCTGCCGGATGACAAGGTATCAGACTTTATTGGGAAAACCCTTGCCTGGTATAATAAAAACGGAAAGAGGGGAGAAAGGATAGGAGCAACTTTTGATCGTGTAGGATTGGAGAATTACAAAGAAGAGGTTGCGCGTCCTTTTATTACAGATTAGATGGAAGAGAAGAAATTTATACTTTTTCTGCATAGTGGTAATTACGAAAAATTATATCAGGCAGTAATGCTGGCTATTACATCAGCCTCTATGGGGAACAAGGTCTACATTTTTTTATTCTTTTGGGCTTTAAAGAAATTTGTAACTGACAAGCTGGACGTTATTGAGTTTCCTGCCGGAATGAATGAGGAAGATAAACGCCTGTTAGAAGCCGTACCACAGGGACAGCCAAATATGCTGAAGGAATTACTGAGTGAAGTAAGCAAGATGGGCAACTTAGAGATCTATGCATGCAGCGGTGCTGTAAAGTTAATGGAGCTGGATGAAGAGCTGGTAAAAAGCAAGGTCAAAGAGATTATAGGGCTGCCCTCAATGTTGAAGATGGCAGAAGGTGCGGAAACTCAGCTCTTTATTTAAATAGTAATCGTAGACAAGAATTAGTTTAAAAAAATAGTGATTCACATTAATCAGCATTTAGTTAACAGGATGTTAAAAGAGGCGAAGACTGCCTACCCTCATGAATGCTGTGGTTTGCTTGTAGGCGATAGTAATGATTCCGGGAAAGTAGTACGTGAGGTTTATCCGGTTGAAAATAAGAATAAAGTAAGGGCAGAGGATAGATATGAAATAGACTCTAAGGTATTTGATGAGATAGATCGAGAAGCAACAAAAAAAGGGTGGAATATAACAGGTATTTATCATTCGCACCCTGACCATCCCGCGGAACCTTCAGCATTTGATAAAGAGTGTGCAAATGTATGGACGGAGTATTCGTACATAATAATATCAGTTAAGAACGGAGTAGAAGAAGAGCTGAAATCCTGGCGCTTCGATTCTGAGAAGTGTGAGGTTGTGGAGGAAAAATTAAAGATAAGAAGGCGCGACTTTATAATAGGTGTGTCGTTTATAGCGCTTAGCTTTAGTGCATGGTTTATCACCCCTCTAATATTTACCCTTCCTTTGTCCATAAAAGCAAAAACCAGTTCTGCCTTTATAAGCTATTTCTTAATTAGTTGGGGTTTGACTGGCATAGGTATTTATTTTGCCGGCAGGGAAGGTTATGAGTTCATAAAGCAGGAGATATTAAAAGGTGTTTTTAGAAGAATGGTAGGTAAAATAAAATGAGTGAAAATACAGCAGATGAAAAAATTGATTTAAGGGGTGTTCTTTGTCCTATTAATTTTGTAAAGACAAAATTAAAACTGGAAATGATGGAGGATGGACAGATTCTGGAAGTGACCCTCGATGATGGAGAACCGATGAGAAGTGTTCCCAGGAGTATCAAAGAAGAAGGGCATAAAGTTACAAAAGTTGAACAGTTTGATGATGGGTACAAAATATTTATAAAAAAGGGTGACAGTTAACTTGAGGAACCTCTGAAAAACATGTAGCTGTTAAGCCATTAAACGCTTATGAAGGAAAAACTGGCGTTGTATAAAGAAGGCAAGTAATGAGATTATAGAGGATATGGTTTCAGCGTAAGTCTTCCTTTATTGGTAATATTTCAATAGCCTTTTCTACTAACTTTCCTGTCAATTTGTCACCGTTTTTTTTCTAAATACCGCTTTCTTACGCACAAAACAATCGATAAGACATTACTCCCTGATACATTAATAACCACGTAGCTTCATCAATTTTATTTTTTTTATCTAAATTCAACTATCGACTCGCACCAGACTTACATATACTATGTCAAATTATATACATCATTGGCCTTAGAATAACTTGCATAAATAATGTATATAAGTTAAGGTGTATCAATTGCCCATACCGACAGTAATGTAAAACTAAAATATTACGTAGCTTTACTGGACTGTTTTGGAAAATAAACCAAACTACATTAATTTTGTATGAATTTTTACATAATGGTATACAAAACAACAAAATATGATTGCAAATAGTAAACAATCTTTTGGGAAAAACCCTGTTAAGGTTCGAGAGACAGGCCATTATAAAAAGGAGTACATAGAGGGCTTCGTAGAGAAATGGGACGAGCTTATTGACTGGGAAATGCGCGCCAAGAGTGAAGGAGATTTTTTAATAAGTAGGCTAAAAGAGCGCGGGGCGCAAAGGATACTTGATGTTGCTACCGGTACAGGCTTCCATTCCGTTTGCCTGATAGAAGCAGGGTTTGATGTCGTAAGCGCGGATGGCAGCGCTGATATGCTTGCCAAGGCTTTTGAAAATGGACGGAACAAAGGCCACATTCTGCGTACTGCCCAGGCAGACTGGAGATGGCTTAACAGGGATATTCACGGGACATTTGACGCCGTTATCTGCCTTGGCAACTCCTTTACCCATCTGTTCTCTGAACGAGACCGGCGCAAGGCGTTGGCCGAATTCTATGCAGCATTAAATCACGATGGCGTATTAATCCTGGATCAACGTAATTATGATTCCATATTAGACCATGGGTATTCGAGTAAACATACCTATTACTATTGCGGTGACAATATCACTGTCGAACCGGAATATATTGACGACGGCCTTGCCCGCTTCAAGTATCGATTCCCTGATAACTCTCAATACCACCTCAACATGTTCCCTCTGAGAAAGGATTATGTCCGCAAGCTTTTGCACGAGGTCGGCTTTCAGAGGGTGGAGTCCTATGGTGATTTCCAGGAAACATATCGTATGAACGAACCGGACTTCTTCTTTCACGTAGCTGAAAAATGTTATGACGTAGGTAATAAAAAGACGGTTACCGGTGTAATCCCATATTCTGAAGCAGAGAGGACTGCAAAAAGTTATTACGATAGTGAGGATGCTGATAATTTTTATTTTACTATATGGGGCGGCGAGGATATTCACATAGGTATTTATAAATCAGATGAGGACTCCGTAGCGGAAGCAAGCAGTAATACCGTAAAGGTTATGGCATCGCACCTCAGTTGTCTGCATGAGGACGCTACAGTATTAGACCTTGGCGCCGGTTATGGTGGTGCAGCGAGGTTTTTAGCCAGGAATTACGGCTGCCATGTAAGCGCTCTCAACCTGAGCACAATGGAGAACGAAAGAAATATTAAATTGAACAGTGAACAGGGACTGGAGGATAAAATAGATGTTGTGGAGGGCAGTTTTGAGAATATTCTCTACCCCGACGACCACTTTGATGTTGTATGGTCGAATGACGCAATTTTACACAGTAATAATCGCAGCAATGTGCTGGAAGAAGCTGTCCGCGTGCTTAAAAGTGGAGGAGTGTTCATTTTCACTGATCCAATGCAATCAGATGATTGCCATGATGATGTTTTGCAGCCGATTTTAGACAGAATCCACCTCTCCTCGCTTGGCTCTCCGAAAGTCTACCGTGAAATGCTAAGCGATCTTGGCATGGAAGAAGTAGCTTTCTATGATCACACAGAACAACTCGTCAACCACTACACCAGGGTACTTGGAGAGATCGAGAAAAAAGAAAAAACGCTTTCAGAGAAAACCAGTGAAGCGTATATTACACAAATGAAAGCAGGCCTGAAACACTGGATAGACGGGGGTAAGGACGGTTCTCTGGTGTGGGGTATTTTTATCTTTCGCAAACAATAATTTTTCAGATCTGGCCAAGATGTCTGGAAATGTAAGGATTGTAACCGTTCATGGGATAACCGGCAAGGCCTTATTCGTCAGGTTTTTACCTCATTCATTCTAACGAAGGAAAATAGAGGATTTTGGGCAAGAGAAAACAGTGGATACAACTGGAAATTCACCATACCGTATTTTGGGTATCGGCAGGGCTGATTATTTTCTTTGTGGCCTTTACGCTTATCAACCCGGAATATATGCAGCACGTATTTGATACAGCACAGGGTGTTATTACCCAAAAAGCAGGTTGGTTTTATATTTTATCAGTAAATGTCTTCCTTGTGATTGTAGTATACCTGTTGCTCAGCCGTTACGGACGCATCCGTCTGGGTGGAGAAGGCGCACTCCCTGAATTTTCGTATTTAGGTTGGCTTTCGATGCTCTTCAGCGCCGGTATGGGTATTGGTATTCTTTTTTACAGTGTAGCAGAGCCGGTCATCCACTATAACAATCCTCCATGGGGAGAGGGCGGAAGTGTTGAATCCGCTAACCTTGCCATGGGCGTTACGTTTTTTCATTGGGGTATTCATGCATGGGGGCTGTATGCGTTAATGGCGCTTGGGTTGGCTTATTACTCATTCAACCACAAAATGCCGTTGACTATCCGTTCCGCATTTTATCCGCTACTCGGCAAACATATTCATGGGTGGATGGGGAACGTTATAGATATCCTTGCCTCTGTCTCCACACTCTTTGGCCTGGCAACTTCGCTCGGCCTGGGGGCGAAACAGGTAAATGCCGGCCTGAACTACCTGACAGGGTTGCCGCAGACAAACAATATACAGGTAATACTGATTGCCGGCATTACATCCATGGCGCTTGCATCAGTGGTACTGGGTTTAGATAAAGGCATACGCCGTCTGAGCCAGGCAAATATGATCTTCGCACTTATCCTGCTTATCTTCATTCTTTTTGTGGGTCCCACCGTATATATCTTCGACTCAATGGTCCAGAATATTGGTACATATATCGACCTGCTGCCGAAGTTGAGTATGTGGACTGATGCGTACCATCGTGATAACAGTTGGCAGGACGGTTGGACAATCTTTTATTGGGCATGGTGGATTGCATGGTCGCCCTTTGTCGGTATCTTTATAGCACGAATCTCATACGGCAGAACTATTCGTGAATTCGTGCTTAATGTGCTGCTTGTGCCTACGTTGTTAACATTAATCTGGATGACGGTTTTTGGAAATGCGGCTCTGTTTGAAGAAATGTTCGGTGCGAGTGGAATTGCCAGTGCGGTTAACGATAATATTGCTACGGCCCTGTTTGTTCTACTGGACCGCTTCCCACTAGCTGTTATAACCAGCGCTCTGGGAGTTATAGTACTGACGCTGTTCTTTGTGTCATCCTCCGATTCCGCGTCGCTGGTCATAGACATTATAACTGCCGGCGGGTTTCATAATCCGCCAGTAATCCAGCGTGTTTTCTGGGCATCTACGGAAGGAATTGTTGCCGCAGTGCTTCTGCTTGGAGGAGGACTCCAGGCGCTGCAGGCAGCCGTGATCATTACCGGTTTGCCTTTCACCGTAGTAATTCTCCTGCTTGGTTATAGCCTGATCAAAGGATTGAGGCAGGACTTTCCAGATTCCCGTAACAAGAACAGAAACCCTTACAGCAAAACAACATAATCAAGGATTTTTGTACAATTTCTACATATTTAAGGTAACATACTATTATGCAGAAACAAGCGTATGACGAGATATCCAAAGAGCAGGTGAAAAACTGGGACAAGAAATACCTGTGGCATCCCTTTACACAGATGAAAGATTTTGCCAGGGAAGAGCCACTAATTATAGTTGATGGTGAAGGGGTTATTTTAAGGGATATTAATGGCAAAAAGTATATAGATGGTATCTCTTCCATGTGGTGTAATATACACGGCCATAGGCGGAAAGAGATTGACGATGCCATAAAGGGCCAACTTGATAAAGTTGCTCATACAACCCTGCTGGGCATGTCAAATATACCTTCAGCCAAACTGGCAAAACGCCTGGTTGAGATAACTCCGGACGGCCTGAACAAAATATTTTATTCTGATAATGGCTCCAACGCAATTGAGATTGCTATAAAAATGGCATTTCAATATTGGCAGTATAAAGGCCACAAAAAGAAGATCAACTATGTATCTTTACAATACGGATATCACGGTGATTCATTAGGTGCTGTTGGTGTGAGCGGGATAGATATCTTTCATGCGGTTTTTAAACCACTTTTGCTTAAAACGTTTATCTCACCATCACCGTATTGTTACCGGTGTCCGGAGGATAAGGACAAAGCAACTTGCTCACTTGAATGTCTGGGAAAGCTGGAAGAGATATTATCAAAGAATTCCGACACTATAGCAGCTATGGTTATTGAGCCGCTTGTACAGGGTGCGGGAGGAATGATCGTCCACCCTCAGGGTTTCCTGTCCGGTGTAAAAGATTTATGTGAAAAGTATAATATTCTCCTGATTGCAGACGAGGTAATGGTCGGGTTTGGCCGTACAGGAAAAATGTTTGCATGTTCACACGAGGATGTAGCCCCTGATATTTTAGCCATTTCCAAAGGTTTAAACGGAGGCTATATGCCTTTGGCAGCGACTCTGGCTACAGATGAAATCTATAATGCCTTTCTTGGTAAACATAGTGAGCAGAAGACCTTCTTCCATGGCCATACATATACCGGCAACCCCTTAGCATGTGCAGCAGCCCTGGCGAATATTGATATATTTGAAAATAAAAAGGTCATAGAAGGTCTTGATCCAAAAATCGAGGCTCTACAGGAGAGACTCGAACAGTTCAGGGATCTAAAGTCTGTAGGGAATGCACGGCAATGTGGTCTCATTGCCGGCATAGAACTGGTCAGAAACAAGGAGACTAAAGAACCTTATTCGTGGGAAGAAAAAATTGGGATTAAGGTTAGTTACGAAGCCAGACAACGAGGTTTGATTATCAGGCCGTTAGGCAATGTCATGGTTGTTATGCCACCCTTGAGTATAGAAATCTCAGAGTTGAATAATATGATGGATATTTTATATGAATCGATAGAAAGCGTTACCGAAACAAGCTGACTTGTGGGTTAGCCTAAGTTTTTGCCGCTGATATTACAGGCACTATACCTGTTTTTTATCTAAAACCAACACCAAATATACTTCTCTCATCTGAAGCATTTTATTTTAAAAATTCCTTTCCAGAAGTGCAAGTTGGCGATCCGGCCACCAAATACCTACTCCCCCCCCCCCCTCCCATTTTTTAACCCCCCCCCTTCTTTATCCTAATCACAACATTGGATGTAAGAAAGCTTGCGCCAGGAGCCTTAAAGAGATGTATATAAAAGTGCCCTGATGCCTCCCAACTACGACGCCAGCTCCGCTTTCGAGAACACCTCTTTTATGCCTTGATTTATATAATAATTAAGAATAGAATCCAAAATAGACTCTATAGGCATAAAATGCTTAATTAAGAGGTAATGAGCAAAATAAACAATAACAATTTGGTTCTTAGAAATGGTTCTAAAATTGCTATAATTGGAGGCGGGCCAGCAGGCAGTTTTTTTGCACATTTTGCATCGCGTTATGCAGCAGAAATGGGCATTGATGTGACTATAAAAATCTTTGATATAAAGAGTTTCTGCCAGAAAGGCCCGCGTGGTTGTAATATGTGTGCCGGGGTCATTTCAGAAAACCTGTTTACCAAATTAGAAGAAGAAGGAATAAACATTGCGCAACATTGCGTACAGAAAAAAATAGAATGTTACTACTTTCAGATGCAGGATGACGGTGTGCTTCTCCACCACCCTGCTTCAGGACACACACCAAGGATTGTTACCGTATTTCGTGGAAATGGCCCTTTAAGATCTATTCATGAAGGTAATGTCAGCTTTGATGATTTTCTCTTAAATCATGTAAAAGAACGAGGGGTAGAATTAGTCTCTGAGGTTGTAAAAGAGTTCAGGCTGCCTGACACAAAAGGAGATCCAGTAAAAGTAATTTATGGCAATGGGGATTCAAAGAATGAATTTGATGCGGACCTTGTGGTTGGCGCCTTTGGTGTGAATACCGGCATGATGGAGAAGGCCGGCAAAATGAACTTTGGTTATAAACCGCCAAAGACCGTTCGAACGTGCCAGTGTGAAATAATGTTAAGTCCTGAATATATCGAGAAAACATTCGGCAACAATGTCTTTGTTTTTGCATTAGCTAAAGAGAAACTTAAATTTGCTTCCATTACACCAAAAGCAGACTATGTGACTGTCAGCTTAGTGGGCAAAACAGATTTAACCCGAAAAAATCTGATAGACTTTCTTAATCATCCGGCAGTGAGAAAATTGATGCCAAAAGATTGGGAAATCCCTAAGAGCTTTTGTATGTGTATCTCCAGGATTCCGGTAACATATGGAAAGCATTCTTATACAGACAGAATAGTTATATTAGGAGATGCAAGCATTTCAAGGTCTTATAAAAGCGGCATAGAATCGGCCTTTAATATGGCAAAGTTATCGGCTTATACAGCTTTTAAGCAAGGAGTATCTGAGGGAGCGTTTAAGGAAGGCTACTTTAAACCGGCGAAAAGGCTTCTGGCTCGTGATAATTTATACGGTATTATAATGCTCAAAATAAACGACTATTTATCATCCCAAAAGCAAATAGCAAACGTTAACATAAAGATTATTAAATCCGGCAAGGACAGGGAAACTGCTAATAAAATTAACGAGATATTATGGAACATGTTAACGGGAAACAGGCCTTACAAAGAAATATTTCATCTGGCAACGAATCCTCGTCTTGTTTTAAAGATGTTACCGATTAATTCGTTTGCCTGGGCAAGACAGAAGAGGGATGATATCAGCGCCTGGTTAAGAAGGAATTGAATGTCCAATGAAAGATAAAGATCTTTTTCTAAAAGATGGTTCGAAGATTGCCATAATAGGCGGTGGGCCTGCAGGGTGTTTCTTTGCTCATTTTGCTTCAAAAATTGCCAGGGAAAGAGGCATTAAAGTTGACATAACCATATTTGAAGGAAAAGACTTTTGTCAAAAAGGTCCTCGAGGCTGCAATATGTGTGCCGGTGTTATCTCTGAGAAGCTTTATCTGGAATTAAAAGAAAATGACATGCTTCCTCCAGAGAGGTGTATTCAAAAAGAGATTGAAGGCTATTATTTCCAAACGCAGGATGGTTGTATAGAAGTTAACAATCCAAATCCATCTACAGAGAAAAAGATAGTAACGGTTTACAGGGGTGATGGGCCAATGTTTTCACAACAGTCTGAAAGTATAAGTTTTGACAACTTTCTTTTGAGGCATGTAGAGGGCATGGGGGTTAACATTAGCCCTGACATTGTGAATGATGTAGTTTTGCCATCAAAAAAGAAGGAACTAGCAAAAGTGGTTTTTGGAAAGAGAGGTTCAAGAGAAGAAATTAATGCAGATTTGGTAGTAGGCGCATTTGGGTTGAATAGCGGTATGCTGGAAAAAATAAAGAGACTGGAATTTGGTTATGTTCCACCTCGTACCGTCAGGGCTTGCCAGGCAGAGATTTATATAGGTAATAATAATGGTAATAATTACCTTGGTAATAAGATTCGCGTTTTTTCATTAGGCATAAAAGCTATTACGTATGCCTCTTTTACACCAAGGGGAGACTATATTACCGTAACACTGGTTGGCAAGACTGATATGAATAAGGCCCATTTAGTTGAATTTCTTAATCATCCTGTTGTGCGCCGCACGTTCCCGGAAGAAGGCTGGAAGATGCCAAAGAATTATTGTATCTGTTTTCCTAAAGTACAAATCACACAGGCAAAGAAACCATTTACTGATAGATTTGTTGTTTTAGGAAGTGCGGGAATATCACGATATTATAAACACGGTATTGAATCAGCCTTTATCACCTCCAGGATGGCAGTAAACAGTGTATTTAGATCCGGCGTATCAGAAAGTGCTTTTTGGCGCAGTTATTATAAACCCGTAAAGAAGCTTTTGGGGTCTGACAACTCATATGGAAGAAAGGTTTTTGGACTTAATGATTATATAACTTCTCGAAGGCGTATCTCGTCCGGCTATTTATCAGTACTCGAATCAGGTGAGAAATTACCCGTTGCCAGGATGCAGTTAGAAGTTTTATGGAATATGTTTACAGGAAACATACCATTTAAGAAATTATTCCTAAAGGTATTCGACCCGATTCTACAGTTCAGATTATTACCTGTTACTTTAACTGCCTGGACAAAACAAGCTGTAGAGTCTACGGTTGGAGGCAAGAAGTTAAGACATACGAAGAGATTAAGACATTTAGCGAATAAAGGGCTCGGCCCTCTTGAGGACGGCCAGACGGTAGTTATTATAGGTGGAGGTCCCGGTGGGACAAGCTGTGCAATCACGCTTAGCAGATTGGCAAGAAGGCGTAATATGGATTTGGACATAGTACTGTATGAAGGCAAGGATTTTGAAAAAAATGAACAGTTTAATCCATGTGTAGGAGTACTGTCTCCACCTATAGAAGAAATACTGGAAGAGGATTTGGGGATTCCATTTCCACATGATCTTGTACTGGAAGAGATACCAGGATATTATCTGCATTCTGATGACGAAGATATAAAACTGGAAGGTGATGGAGAAGTATCATGTGCTGTTCATAGAATGTTATTTGATAATTACCTGATACATAAAGCAAAAGATGCAGGAGTAAAAGTGATACATAGCCGGGTAACAAATATTGATGTTGAACAGAGCGGAGTAATGGTTTATAGTGAGAAAGACAACAGGAGAGCAGACGTTGTAGTTGGTGCATTCGGCCTGGATGAAGGAGCTTGTAAGGTTTTTGAAACTGCAACACATTATAAGACTGCCCGTTATATGAGTACTATTTTGACCAAATTTTATCCGGAAAAAGAGGAAATGGAAAAATTTGGAAATTGTATACATGCATTTCTTCCTTCACTTAAGGGAATAGAGTTTGGCGCTATAACCCCAAAAGTCGACCATCTTGATATAAATATTGCCGGCTCAAAGATTAGTTGGAGCTGGATGGATCACTTTCTTTTAATGCCTCAGGTTACCAAGGTCTTACCCTCAAATTTTGCCATGCAGAGACATGAGTTATTTTATAGTCGTTGGCAATTCCCCACTGCCCCGGCAAAGAATCTCTTTGGAGACAGATATGTTACCGTAGGTGATACCGCTGGTATAATTCGTGCCTTTAAGGGTAAAGGTGTGAATACTGCATGTATTACCGGGATAAAGGCTGCAGAGGTTATGATGTACGCAGGCATATCAAAAGAAGCTTTTAAGGATTACTATAATAGTTTTTCTTATATCACGGGTGATCTTCCTTACGGAAGAGTGGTTAGACTTCTTGCAACTTTTAGCTCACATTTTGGACTGTTTTCTCCCATGATTAAACTGGCAATGGAAGACAAGAAATTTAGAATGGCATTTTTCAATTCTGTTGCAGGCAGCAAAATGTTTAAAAAAATAATATTTGAGACCATTAGTTTACAATTATCCTGGAAAATAATAAAAATTCTTATTTCATGGTTCTTAAAACAATTCTCCTTTATGTCATGGGCGACAAAATACGTAAGTAAAATTATTCCTGATAAGCGAACTTAAGGTTATATAAGATGAAAGAAAAAGGACTTCTTATTTTAGAACACTTTATGAAGAATATGTTTCCGGCCATTATTGAAAACGGGAAGTCCTTTTTCTGGGCTTTCGAGATCAAATCAATAAAAAAGAAAACAATTCTTTTGTTCTTGATACTGGCCCTTATCCCATTATTAGTAATGAGGTTGGTGATATATCCTAAAGCACAGAGTGCATTACAGGAATCTTTGATACAGAATCTGCAGAGTGTTGGACACAAGCAAGCGGAACTTATAAAAGGTTGGACGGAAGAAAGAAAGGGTGATGTAAGGGTTTTTGCAGAAAATCCTTTTACGCTCCTTGCTACAAGAATAACAATGGAAGATAAGCGGTTTTGGCGCGTTTCGAGATACACTCACTATATAAGATACGAATATGGCTATAAGGACATTCTTATAAGTGATGCAGAAGGTATTGTTCATGTTTCTACAACAAAGGGTAGAGAAGGCACAGATATCTCTGAACACGAATATTTTAAAAAGTCGATGAGCGGGGAAACATTCATATCACAGATAATGCCTTCAAATATCCCAATTGAAAATGAATTTGGAAAATTGGAATTAGGTCTTCCAACCATGGTAGTCTCAGCACCAATTACTGACCAGAATAGAATTATGGGTGTTGCATGTTTCAGGGTAGATGTAAGTAAGATTAGTGAATTTTTGAGAAGCATAAAGTTGGGTACAAGTGGAGAGACGTATCTAATTGATAAGCAGGGGTATATGATAACAGAATCCAGGTTTGTTCCATACTTAAAGAAGACCGGACTGATAAAAAGAGGGACTACTCTTGAATTGAAGCTGATCAATCCTGAGACAGGAAAATTAACCAAGTCAGTCTCGGAATGTTTGAAAGGGAACGAAGGTTATGACGGAAATGGTTACCTGGATTATCGTGGGATAAAAGTAATAGGTTTCTGGCAATGGATTGCTGCACTTGACTGGGGAATTATTGCAGAAATTGATTACAAAGAAGGTTATCAAGAGGTTATTAAACTACATAGAAATGTAACTACCATTATGATGATAGTTACAACAGGCATAATCGTGTTTGCCTTTATTATGGGGCAGAGAATGACGGCTCCGATTCTCTATTTGACAGATGCCACAAGAAGAATGTCGTCAGGAGACCTCACCCAAAATGTAAACATTAATTCCAAAGACGAACTTGGCGAACTTGCAAATTCCTTTAACATGATGGCCAGGACCATAGAAAAGAGAAATGAGGAACTTCAATCGTCTAACATTTTTATGGAATCGATGTTCGACGCCATAATGGACCCCATGACAGTCCTGGACAAAGAGGGAAACATTCTACAGGTTAATAAGGTTGCAATGGATACTTACGGTGAGAATATTGTCGGGGAAAAATGCTACTGTGTTTATAAGGGTAGAGAATCTATTTGTGATAATTGTCCTACAATGAAGTCAATTGAAACTTTACAGCCTGCTAACGCTGAACACTATGTAAAGAGGGATAATAAATATGTCTTCATTGCCTCTTACCCAATTCTGAATAAAGAGGGAGAGCTGGAATCCATAATAAAAATTGTCAGAGACATTACTGAACAAAAAAAGCTTGAAAAGGAACTCCAGGAATATACTGCAAACCTGGAAAAGACTGTTGAGGAAAGAACAAGAGACCTGAAGTCAACAAATGAAGAGCTAAAGCAGAGAAGTATCGAGATAGAAAAGGCAAATGAGGAATTACGCGGCCTTGACAAGATGAAAGATTCAATGATTCGAGATGTAACTCATGAACTGAAATCACCGGTTGCACAGGTCCAAATGGCCATAGGCCTTTGGACTAGTGAAGCAAATAAAGAACAAATGGATAAAGAGAAGGGAAAGAAATTAAACAAAATAATTGATGATAACATACAAAGACTAAAGAAAACCATACAAAGCATATTGGATTTATCAGTATTGGAATCTGGTCGAGTGGCATACCAAAAGGAGAATTTAGATCTGGAAGAATTAATAAATCAAGTAACAGCAGGATTAAAATTACTAGCTGAGAAGAAAAACCTTTCATTAACAACAAGAATTCCAGACGAGTTGCCGGAAGTGTTAGGAGACAGGCAAGAGATTACAAGGCTCATCTCCAACCTGATAGATAACGCTATCAAATACTCTGAATCCGGTGAAATCGTTGTCTCTGCACTGAGAAGGCCCAGGCAAATAGAAATATCTGTTAAAGATCAGGGAATTGGTTTAAGTACACCAAAGGGAAGTTACGACAAAGTTTTTGACAGGTTCTTCCAGGAAAGGCCAAGTAGTGACGGCTCCGGCGTAGGCCTTGCCATCTGTAAGAAAATTGTAGAAGCGCATGGCGGTAAGATTTGGGTGGAAAGCGAAGGTAAAGGAAAAGGCACAACATTTAAGTTTACATTATCTTCGGAAGGTAAAGAACAAGAAGAAAAAGTATCTTAATTTTAAGTTTGTTAAAGGCGGAGTAAATCTAGACCATCAAATTATCTTGAGAAATGAATGGAACAGTGTTCTAATTGACATATTAGGGGATATGACAATGAATAAAAAGATAATGATTGTAGAAGATGAAAAAACCTATCACGATTTATATAGAATAATGTTTGAAGGCAAGGATTATGATATAAATTATGCGTACGATGGTGATGAAACAAACAAGTTTAGAGTACAGAAATCCAGAAAATGCCCCTGATGAATTTGAGGCGAAAATGTTAACTCAATTCAAAACTACAAGTGGCATAGAACCCACATGGGGAGAGGACGTTGACAAAGAAGGTAACAAAACAATTCGTTACATTCTTCCTTTATATATAAAGGAAGATTGTCTGCCATGCCATGGAAAACCTGCATACGAAGGTGAGTTAGACATCACTGGGTACGAAAAAGAAGGTTACGAAATAGGAGAATTAAGAGGAGCTATAAGTATTGCTGCACCAGCATCACATCTTGATGCAATAATTAAGACCAATTCACTAATCTTGCTTATCATAGGAGTAGTTACGACTATTTCGGTAATATTTCTAACATATCTATTAATCAGGAAATTTATAAGAATTCCACTTTCCCACACTGTTGCAGCTACAAAAGTAATTGCCAAAGGTGATTTGACAAAAAGGGTTGATATAAAGTCAGGTGATGAATTTGGAGAATTGGCAGAGTCTTTTAATACTATGGCACAATCAATAGAAGAAAAAACCAGGGAACTTGAAAAAACTACTCATAATCTTGAAATAGCCAATGAGGAGCTTCGTGGTCTGGACAAAGTGAAAGATAATATAATAAGAGATGTTTCACATGAGTTAAAATCTCCGCTTGCCCAATTAAGACTGGCCCTGGAATTATGGGGTGAGGGCATAAAAGATGGTAAAAAAGATAAGGACAAAGAGGAACTTTTTGACGGAATCATAAAAGATAATATAAATAGACTTAACAAAACCATAGAAAGCATTCTTGAATTAACTTCTCTGGAGTTTGGCAGGGAAGATTATGATAAAGAGTCTCTTCAACTGAGAGATTTAGTTATCCAGGTAATCAAAAGTTCAACTCTGCTGGCAAGAGAGAAAGGCTTAACTATAAAGAGTGTATTACCTGAGAAACTACCAAATGTTACTGTAGACAAACAGGGAATTAATCGAGTAGTTACAAACTTAGTAGATAATGCCATTAAGTATACTGACAAAGGCGAGATACTGGTTTCACTTCAGCAAAAAAATTCCGGATTAGAATTCTTAGTAAAAGATTCTGGTATCGGTATTAATATTCCTCAAGAACATCATTATAAACTCTTTGATAGATTCTATCAGGAGAATGTGGCGACCCCTGGCACCGGTATCGGCCTTTCTATATGCAAGACTATTTTAGAAGCTCACGGTGGAAAAATATGGGTGGAAAGTGATGGCAAAGATAAGGGGACTACCTTTAGGTTTACATTACCAATAATAAATGAGAAAGAATCTTCGGTCGCAGATTCATAAATTAATGAAAGGAGACTTAGAAAATGGGCAAGACTATAATGATAGTAGAAGATGAACAGGCGTTTCATGACCTTTATACTATGATGCTGGAAGATACAGATTATGAAATAATCCGTGCGTATGATGGAGATGAAGCTTTAGCAAAATTAGAGGAAAAGAAACCGGATTTGATTATTCTCGATATACTGTTAGATCTGGTAACCGGAGATACATTTTTTCTATACATAAAAGGAATGCCCGAATATGCTGATATTCCGGTTATTGTATGCAGCAGCTTCTCAGAAAAGGCATATAAGAATCTTAAGGAAATGGATCCTAAGCTTGTATTTCTTGAGAAACCTTTTACAAAAGAACAAATGATTGAGCAAATTCAGGCTAAGATAGGGTAGGGGGAAGTGCCTAAAGTGTGAAGTAAACTAAAGTGCCTAAAGTTGGGAAAAATCAATAATTCCCACCTTTTTCCTGACTTTAGGCACTTTACACTTTAGTTCACTTTAGTCACTTCTTCACGCCTTGTTAGAAAGTTTTATGAGATAACTGATAACTTTGAAGCAAAAACTGGATAGCTTTGCAGAATATGTGCAACCCGAATCTTCTACCGTTATTTTGTCACCAACGCGAAGTTCCCCACCTCTTATGATCCTGCAGCGGATACCACCCCTGTTATTCATTGCATCCTTTGCTCCGCGACCAATCCTCTTTTCCATATTATTGCATGGGTTACATTTATCTTCTACTCGAACAAGGACATTTCCCATACGTAAATTTTGGCCAATCAAATCATTCAGTGTAATACCGCCTACCATGATCTGCCGCCTGCTTGCACCTGCAGGTATATCATAGCCGAGTTCACGAGATACTGTGTCCATAATTTCGGATTCTACCAGAGTGATTTGTCCAATTTGATATTTTCCTGAACGGTAATCACCTTCAATCCCAAAATTTGTTCGCACCACAACCTGGTTACAAGATTCGGTAGGACCATTTTGCTTCCGTACAATATGAATAGAAATAATTTCAGCCATTTTTACTTTATTCCAGTTTCTTATTCTTTAACGATTGTTTTTATCATGAGACAAAACTATGCAAACGGAGAGTACTCGAAAACACGAATATCCTGAAAAATTATTAACTGGCTTCTTCAGGCCTAGGTCTTTCTCTTTTCAAGAAACTCAGAAACCCTTTCTCTCCAATCTTCAGTTTCATATATTTTATCAAAAACAGTGCTTTCTGCTTTTGGTTCCTTTTCAAAACCTTTTATACAATCATGCATAGTCATTCTCAAGGCAGATGAGGCGGCTATAAACCCTTTTTCAGCAATAGCTTCTGCTATCGCTTTCGTTTCTGGAATAAGCTTATTACCTGAAACAACATGATTTACCAGGCCGAACTCCTTGATATCTTTTGCAAGCACTTTTTCACCTGTCAGTATCATCTCAATTGCCTTTCCTCTGCCAACTAATCCTTTAAGTAACCTTATTCCTCCAAATCCGGGTAATATTCCAAAGGTAATTTCCGGAAGGCCCAATCTGGCGTTAACTGTTGCAACTCTAATATGACAAGCCATTGCCAGTTCCAACCCACCACCAAGGCAGACATTATTAATTGCGGCTATCAAAGGCTTCTGTGAATTCAGCATCTTATTTACAAGCCTTCTACCGCGCAGGCGGAATTCCTGTGAGTCCTCGGTAGACTTAATCTCTGCAATCTCATTTATATCAACTCCAGTACAAAAAAACCTCCCCTTCCCTGTTATTATTATTACTTTCACATCCTTTCTTTCTGCCAACAGGTCAAGTGTATTGCTTAGTTCGTTAATTACTTTAGATGAAAGTTCATTTGCAGGTGGATTATCGATTTGCAGGATTGCAATATAGTTTTCTATGTCACAGGTAATATGCTTTTTCACCATCTTTTACTTTTTTAGCAAAGTTTTTTAAGTTGCAATCTTGCTAAGTCATATGAAAATATGCGGTTAAATCACAAATTCCAAGTAACAAATCACAAACAATATTCAATGATCAAAAACCGAAATTCTTTTTCTGATAGGCGTTGCTAGAGTTCAAAAATAACAAAACAAATGTTTTGGTCATTTGGTATTAGATTTTGGAATTTGTTTGTATTTTGTAATTTGTTTATTGTAATTTTTCTCCGAACTTGACGAGAGTAATTTTGGTTGCAGCTTTGCTGCGTCATGAACTCTATGGTTAACCGAAGTCTACTAACCCTCTAAAACAAAAGTCACATCTATTGTTACTCGATACTCGGCAATTTCTCCGTCAATAATCTTTGCCTTTTGACTTACCACTTCCAACCCTGTTAAGCCCCTGAGAGTTTTGTTCGCCCTGCCAATTGCCTCTTGAACTGCATCCTGCCAGCTTGTCGGTGATGCAGCCGTTAGCCTGGTTACCCTTGCTACTGCCATTAGAATCACCTCCTTTCAAATGATTTAGAATAGAATTTCAAAATGGTATTATATCGTGCAATGCATAATTTTGAAGAATTATCTTTTTTTATATTTACAGTTGATTCATAGGCAAGGATTTTCTAAAATTGTATAAAGTTAAATTTAAATAAAATACTTCAATATATATAGATGGGAAAGATCACAATTAACGAAGATAGATGTAAAGGCTGTGAACTTTGTATTGACGCATGCCCTTACGGTCTTTTAATAATGTCCACAGAGGTGAATCATTTTGGCTATCATACCGCAAAATTTATAAATGGTGATAAATGTACTGCATGCAAATTCTGCGGTATGATGTGTCCAGACTTTGCTATTGACGTCTACAAATAATCTAAATGTTCAAATCCACGACTATATTATCGGTAAGGCATAAAGGAGTTGTTGCCATAGGTGGTGATGGGCAGGTTACTATGAGTTCTTTTGTAGTTAAGAAAGAAGCTTGCAAGATACGCAAATTATATCATGAAAAAGTTATTGTAGGTTTTGCAGGGTCGGCTGCCGATGCCTTTGCCCTTCTGGAAAGATTTGAATCTAAACTGGAAAAATTTCAGGGCAATGTGCTCAGGAGTGCACATGAACTTGCCAAAGACTGGCGTACAGATAAAGTCTTGAGACGGTTAGAGTCACTATTAATAGCTGTAGATAAAGATTGTTCTCTCCTTGTTTCCGGTAATGGTGAGTTAATTGAACCTGATGATGGAATATTAGGTATAGGTTCCGGTGGCCAGTTTGCTACCGCCGCGGCAAGAGCCCTTGTTGCACATTCCGAACTCAGTGCAAGAGAAATAGTGGAAGAGGCATTAAAGATAACGGCTGAAATATGTGTGTATACGAATGCAAATATTCGTGTGGAGGAAATTAAGTGAAGGAACTGACGCCAAAGAAGATAGTTGAAGAACTGGACAAATACATAGTCGGGCAGAAGGATGCGAAAAGAGCGGTTGCGATAGCAATCAGGAACAGATGGAGAAGATTACAGCTTTCTGATGAATTGCGTGAAGAGGTGATGCCCAAAAACATTATAATGATAGGCCCAACCGGTGTGGGGAAGACTGAGATTGCACGCAGGATTGCAAATTTAGCCAGGGCCCCTTTCTTGAAGGTGGAGGCATCTAAATATACAGAGGTAGGCTATCATGGGCGTGACGTAGAGTCGATGATAAGAGATATCGTAGAGATAGCCGTCAATATGGTTAGAACAGAGCAGATGGAAAAAGTTGGCGAAAAGGCAGAGGCGAATACCGAGGAAAGATTGCTGGACCTGCTCCTTCCGTTACCTGAGAAAAAAGAGGAGGCAAAAGAAGATAAAGAAGAAGGCGCTGAGGACGAGACGGCTATAATTGAGAGGCACGAAACAACTCGCGAAAAATTTAGAAACAAGTTGAGACAAGGCAAACTCGAAGACCGGATGGTGGAGATAAAAACCCAGGAAAAACCTGTTGTAATGCAGGGTGTTATTGCCGGAATAGAGGAAATAGGCGTGGATTTTCAGAATGTAATCGAGAAGATGATCCCGCCAAAGACACAGGTAAAAAAGACTCCAATAAGCGAGGCAAGGAAACTTCTCAAGCAGGAAGAAGCTGAGAAGTTGATAGATAAGGACAAGGTGCTTAAGGATGCGTTGTATCGAGCAGAGAATACGGGAATAATATTTATAGATGAGCTGGATAAGGTCGCAAGCCGCGAATCTGGCCATGGACCCGATATATCACGTGAAGGAGTGCAAAGGGATATATTGCCAATTGTAGAGGGTTCTACGGTTGTTACCAGATACGGTATGGTCAAAACTGATAGAATTCTTTTCATAGCTGCCGGAGCATTTCATGTTTCAAAGCCTTCCGATTTAATACCTGAACTTCAAGGCAGATTCCCCATCAGGGTTGAACTGAAAGATTTAGGCAAGGAAGAGTTTATAAGGATTCTCACAGAGCCTAAAAATGCACTTATAAAACAATATACCGAACTGCTAAAGACCGAGAAAATCAAACTCCAGTTTAAGAAAGACGCAATCGATGAAATAACCGATATGGCTGTTAAGATAAACAAAAGAAGTCAAAGTATCGGAGCAAGAAGACTACATACGGTTATGGAGAAATTGTTGGAAGATGCCTCCTTTGACGCTCCTGACCTAAAAGATAAGGATATAGTGGTTGATGCCGAATACGTACAGGATAAGATGAAAGACATTGTAAAAGACGAAGATTTAACTAAATATATTCTATAGTATTATCAAAGTGTCTAAAGTTTGAAGTGAACTAAAGTTGTATCAAAAAAAACTCGCTTCAAATAACGGGTTCTTACCCGGCGATTTTGAATCCTCTATACATTATAATTAGGTTGCCAAAGGCAACAACTTATGTAGCCGCATGGCTTTAGCCTGCTCAGACGGTGTAATCATGGCAGGCGGCTATGCTGTACAAACTATAAAAAACGGCGGAAGCGTGAATGTTATTTATATATTTGATGGTGAAGCTGGAAATGGAAGGAAAAGAAATATAGAAAGGACGAATGAATCCATTAAGGCGTGGGAATTAGCAGGAGTTAAGAAAGAAAACATCTCTTTTCTGGACTATGATGATTTTTATGGTCTTATTGATGAAGAAGAAATAAAGTCCTGCATAGATGATGTTACAGATTTATTGAGAAAAAACAATTTTGATATAATATTTATACCGTTATATGAGGGTGGCCACTACCAGCACGACATAACCAATTATGTTGTATCGCGTGCGTACGTAAGAAGTGGAATGAAATGTAAACTTTACGAATGTCCTGAATATAATGCCTATTATTCATTGAAACACACTCCAGGAAAAATCCTTTCACTGATCTCCAAACTGATACCCCTCTACGAATTCAAGACATCACCCTCGTTTATAGGAAGCGGAAACAGACTGTATCTGGACATGAGTAACGAGGAACTAATCCTAAAGAGAAAAATAGGCAGAGAACATTGAAATTAGAGTGTCCCGACTGCCGCCAACATTTCTTCTATTCTGTGTACCCATGTGTGTTTTGCCAATACCTCGTTACGACCACTATTCGCAATTTCCTTACGCTTCTGCTGATTGCCCAGATACTCTTTAACCAGTCCTTTTACCTCGAGGACTTTCTTAAAACAAACCAGATGTTCACCTGAATTGAAAAGTGTAACTACGTCTTTCTTTGCATCAACTATTTGAAAACTACCACAGGCCAAAGTCTCAAAAACCCTTGGGCTTGCCTGGGTAACCTTATCTTCATCAATATCTGTACCATAATGGCCCATGTAATTAATCACGATTTTTGATGCGTTGTATATCTTTACCCATATATGACCCTGTTGATAAAGTCCGAAATTTGCCAATTTTCTGAAAAGTTGTTGTCGTAAGTTATTGCTATCATTAGGCTGGGAAATTGGCTATTTAGCGAAAACTGATTAAATCAACAGAGTCATATATGGTTAAGATGAACAGTTGTTTGTTTTCCTGAAAATACTACCACCATGTGTACATCCATTCCCAGGTAAGGAAGACAGTGTCACTCTTACTTCCTTTCAAAAGAGAATTCCATTTTTCTTTTAGTTCTGAAAATTCGTTCTGTGTATTGACTTCTTTAATAGATAACATTAAGGGTTTAGTTATTATGTAAATTTAATAGTTAGAAGAATACAGGAGATGGATGACTGGACATTGACTTGTAATCGTTTTATGATATCTATTCTCATCATCTTGACATGAATCACAATTAGACTATTATAGCTTCCCAACTCTTTTAATCAATCCAGAATCAAAAGGTTGTGGAACTATGCGTTTCTTTATTAAGTACAAACCTGAGAAAACAGTTGAAATTATAAGGCGTTCTGTTTTAATTAGATTATATAGCAGAAAGCAGTTTTTAAAGAAAATTAACATTTTTTTCAGGAAAACACTATGTGTCAAATGAAAGTAATGCTGGACAAGGAAGGCCAACAGGAATTAGTAATGGAAGACGTTACAAAGCTTGAAGTGGCTGAAGATGGGATCACAGTTAGTACGTTTTTTGAAGAACCTAAAACCGTTTCAGGTGTAGCTGTGAAAACGATTGATTTTACTTCCGGCACACTTATACTCCAGTCAAAACCTGTTTAGTAAAAAAGGCAGGTTGTAAAAACAAGTAACGGAAGGGTACATGTCAGAACAAAACACAATAAAAAAACTTCGGGTATTGCTGCCGCACTGGATTGAGCACAACAACAACCATATAGCTGAGTTCAGAAAGTGGGAAAATGAGGCAAGGGCAGAATCAGGGAAGGAAATCTCCCTGTTACTGGAGAAGGCCATCAGTGATATGGAGGAAGCTGGCAAGTCGCTTTCCGAAGCGCTGGAAAAAGTCGGTGGGCCATTAGAGAGTAGTGAAGGACATCACCATCACCATTAACTGACAAGTGATTATCCCCACATTTTGCATGTTCTCCCCGACAGTGTTAAAGACTATTCTCACTACAATTCCAAATCCTATTACAGTCCACACCGACCACTATACTAATAACTGCTATATTATAAGTCAAATCGTTAAGAACTTGACTTTACTCCATGGTTGGATTAGATTTGAACAGATAACTATCAGTTCGTGAGTATTGCTTTATGACAGATGAAAAATACAAGTCAGGATTTGTGACGATATGGGGAAGACCTAATGTAGGCAAGTCAACGCTGCTCAATATGCTTGTTGGTGAGAAGGTAGCGATTGTCACACCAAGGCCGCAAACGACACGCAACAGGATCTCTGGCATCTGCGAGACGGAAGAGGGTCAGATTGTTTTTCTTGATACACCGGGAATATTAGAGCCTAAGCAGAAACTTGATGAGTATCTGGTAAAGTCGGCACGCTCCTGCCTCAGGGATGCCGATGTGGTCTTGTTTGTTGTAGACGGCACGACTCCCCCGCACCGCGATGATAAACGCGCCGCCAAACTGATACGCAACATTAGCAAGGATATCCTGCTGGTAATCAATAAACTGGATATTGCCGATGTACCAAATCTCGATCCTATTATTGAAGAATATAAAAAACTGGGCAATTTCAAAGGTGGTGCTGCCGTTTCTGCCATAACAAAAATAAATATTCCGATACTGATTAATAAAATATTTGAACTGTTGCCGGAGAGCCCGGCCTACTATCCGGAAGGCACTGTTACAGACCAGCAGGAAAAACTGGCAATTGCAGAACTGATAAGGGAACAGGTACTGCTTTCTGTAAGACAGGAAATACCACATGGCGTTGCCGTGGTGATAAAGGAGTTTGTATCAAGAAGTAACGAACTTTATTATATCTCTGCAACGGTATATGTAGAGAAAGAGAGTCATAAATTGATTGTTGTCGGCGGGGAAGGCCGCATGTTGAAAGAAATAGGAAAGAAGTCACGTGAAGGCATTGAAGAACTATTGGGAAAAAAAGTTTATCTGGACCTCTGGGTAAAGGTCAGCAAAAACTGGAGAAAAGATGAAGCAGCACTAAGCCGCTTTGGATATAAGTAGAAGAACGGAATTACTTTTTTCTGAACATCAGTGTTCATTGTACCATGCTCCACACCTATTTGTTTGACATATGAGACTATAAAAACTAATATTGTGATATGCATACATTTCAAATCAGATATTTCAGGCAAGCCGTAATAAGCAGTATCTTTTCCGTGGCATTAATAATGGCTGTGCACACCGCTGTTATGCCGGTAGTGTCTGCACAGGAAAAGGAACTACCGTCGGAGATACAAGTTGACATATTAATCAGTGCGGCGAAAAAGGATATCCTGGCGGGGAGATGGAAAGATGCGGTACAGGTTCTTGAGCAAGCGTTGAAACTGGGAGTAAAACTTCCCGGGGAATATCATTTCCATTACGGCAAGGCACTTTTTAAGACTGGAAATTACGATGACTCGTTATCAAGTCTTACCAGTTATCTCACACTGGTAGGAAAGGTTGGAGAATATTACGATGAGGCAGTTACATTGGTGGTGGATGCAAAGAACGAACTAGAGGAAGCAAAACTGCGGTCGTCAGTATCAAAACATCAGAGGACAGAAGCCGCTGATGAAACTGAAGACGATATGGTATATATAAAAGGCGGATGTTTCGATATGGGCGATATTTTTGGTGATGGGAGTAGTGATGAGAATCCGGTGCATACAGTGTGCGTGAGTGATTTTTATCTGGGAAAAACAGAGGTAACCCAGAAGCAATGGACAGACATAATGGGCCATAATCCATCTAAATTCAAATGTGGTGACTGTCCGGTTGAAAGAGTGAGTTGGAACAATGTTCAGGATTTTATAAAAAAACTGAACAAGGCAACTGGCCTGAATTACCGTCTTCCCACAGAAGCTGAGTGGGAATATGCGGCAAGGAGTGGAGGCGAAAAGGAAAAATGGGCCGGGGCAGATAAAGAATCTGAACTTGATGAATATGCCTGGTACAGAGGTAATTCAAAGTCAATCACTCATACTGTGGCAGGAAAGTCACCAAGTAAACTTGGCCTCTACGATATGATGGGAAATGTCTGGGAGTGGTGCTCGGACTGGTATGACAGAAAATATTATAAAAACAGTCCGGCTAAAAACCCGGAAGGGCCGTCTGACGGCACAACTCGTGTTTTACGCGGCGGCGGCTGGAAGAGCAAACCGGAACACCTTCGCACGGTCGATCGTAATGATTTTGTACCCACCAGCAAGAAATTCGCCAACATAGGCTTCCGTCTAGCGAGAGACCCGTAACCCGCAACTTGTAACTCGCAACTCTATTCCCTCGTCAACTGTCTGTATTTGATCCGATGCGGTTGATCGGCGGCCTTGCCGAGTCTCTTCTTCCTGTCTGCTTCGTATTCTGAAAAGTTACCTTCAAACCACCTGACAGAACTGTCACCCTCAAAGGCGAGTATATGTGTGGCGATGCGGTCTAGAAACCAGCGATCGTGTGAAATGATCACCGCACAGCCGCCAAAATTATCCAGGGCCTCTTCCAGGGCGCGCATGGTATTTACGTCCAGATCGTTTGTAGGCTCGTCCAGAAGTAATACATTAGCACCCCCCTTCAACATGCACGCAAGGTGGACGCGGTTACGCTCTCCACCTGAAAGCACATTTACCTGCTTCTGCTGATCTGACCCCGAGAAATTAAAGCGTGCTACATATGCACGGGAATTAACCTCGTGTTTGCCAAGTTCAATCGTATCCCTGCCGCCGGAAATAATCTCCCATATTGTCTTCCCCATATCAAGGGTATCGCGTTCCTGATCAACGTAGGCAAGTTTGGCAGTGTCACCAACCTTAAGTGTGCCGGTATCAGGTTTTTCCATATCGGTGATCATTTTAAAGAGTGTTGTCTTGCCTGCTCCGTTCGGGCCTATTATGCCGACAATACCGCCCGCCGGCAGGGAGAATGACATGCCCTCAAAGAGAATACGGTCCCCATACCCCTTGCTGACATTTTCCGCTTCTATGACTACTGTTCCAAGACGCGGCCCGGGTGGGATATACAACTCAAGATCTTTTTCCTGTTTTGCAGAATCCTGGTTTAAGAGTGATTCGTAAGCATTAATGCGCGCCTTTGCCTTTGCATGTCGCCCCTTGGTTGACATGTGAATCCACTCAAGTTCCCTCTGCAGGGTTTTCTGCCGTTCTGTTTCACTCTTCTCTTCCTTTTTAAGTCGGTTCTGTTTCTGTTCAAGCCAGGAAGAGTAGTTGCCCTTCCAGGGAACACCCGTTCCCCGATCAAGCTCTAAAATCCAGCCAGCTACATTATCCAGGAAATACCGATCATGCGTTATTGCAATCACAGTACCCGCATACTCTTGAAGATGATGTTCAAGCCATGCCACGGTTTCGGCATCCAGATGGTTGGTAGGTTCATCCAGAAGCAAAATGTCCGGTTTCTGTAATAAAAGCCTGCACAATGCCACGCGTCTTTTTTCTCCACCTGAGATAACCTTAATAGATGTATCTCCGGGAGGACAGCGCAATGCATCCATGGCCATTTCCAGACGTGACTCGATGTCCCAGGCGTTCTGTTTCTCGATCTCTTCCTGCAGCTCACCCTGGCGTTCCAGAAGTTTATTCATCTCATCATCAGACATGGGTTCAGAAAATTTCTCGCTGATTTCATTGTATTCCTTGACAATATCAACGATCTCCTGCAGGCCTTCTTCCACAACAGCCTTGACAGTCTTCTCTGAATCAACCAGAGGCTCCTGCTCCAGATACCCCACGGTGTATCCGTCAGAAAGTGAAGCCTCTCCATTATATTCCTTATCAACACCCGCCATAATACGTAGAAGCGAACTCTTCCCTGATCCGTTTAATCCCAGGACTCCTATCTTGGCGCCATAAAAATATGATAGAGATATATCCTTAATCACGGTTTTCTTATCGTAGGATTTACTGACCTTCATCATTGAATATATAATCTTTTCAGACGTATTACTCATAGAAATAATCCTTTATATTTTTAAACTAAATTGTTTAATTATAAGCATCCTTCCGAAAATCAATAGTAAGAAGATTGACAATTTTCTGCTTTGGGTCTATTGAGTAAAAAATTCTAAGTTTTCCGATTCTATAACGCCATGTATCAGGGTTATAACCTTTCAGCTTTTTGATATTATTGCCGTAATGAGGTTCTTTTTTTAATTGAGGACATACATAATTTGTGAGCTTTTTTTGAATGAATGATTGGTTATCAGGTGGGAGTTTGTCGACTTTCTTCTGGAATTCATTAGTTTCAAAGATACGATAACTATTCAATAAAACGCCCTCTTTTTGCACTCACATCTTTATATGCACGTTTCAAACTTTTGTTCAACTCCTCATTATTAATAATTTCTTCCATTTCATATTCATCAACAAATTGATGTTGTTCAATAGAGCGAAGCACAGAGGTTTCAATAAAATTAGACATAGTTCTATTTTCTGCTTGAGCAAGAGCCGAGAACATTTTATATGACTTGTCATTTAATCGCAATGTTACTGTTTTTGACATTGGTTTTCTCCAAAAAATCCAGAATGTTTCTTTTGTATATAAAGAGAATACAACAGAATACAAATATAGTCAAGTGTTTCTTATGGATAATTTCAGAAAAGGGAGTACAGATCTCGATAGCGACAAGAGCAAGCGTCTTTTAGCTGAAACAATCTTGCCCACCTCCTATTGAACTCTCTTATCTCTTTCTTAGTTAAATTTCTTGGTGATAGTAATCTAATTGTAAGGATTGTTCAAAATGAGTCAATAATAAAGGCCGATGGGGCATCAGTTCTTACAGTTTTGACCAATCTCGCAGGTATAGACAATCGTTATTGACAGAGGACGGTATACAAGCCCGGTAATTATCTAATCAATTCCTTCAATTTATCCACAATCCATATCATGCCTTCTGTGTCTAAGGCGCAGTATTTTTCTAAATCTTTTCTGATTTTGATTCTTTCCTCTTCTGGGGCATTATTAGTGATAATATCTAAGAAGGCAAGACTTGCATCCATACCATCTGATATGTCCAGATGATCATAACTTGTTCCGGTTAAAACCGGCAGAACACTCTTAATAGAAGCACTTCCTTTCTGCCTGGGATGATAGTAGTGAAAAGACCTGAAAGGTGCCAGCAAATCAATTATCCTATCATTCAAACCCTCTACCCATTCGTCATATTCTGGGAAAACAGTTGCAAGTTTATTTAAAACACCTTTTTCAAAACCTTGATTATAGACAACTATACTACCATTATCACCCATCACTTTTTTTAATGAAGACAGAAACTCAGTCCTTGGATCACAGGTACCGTCTGCCAGGAAAGAATAGTGTTTGGCTGTAGCATTTTCTTTTTCAACAACATGCAGTGAATACTGAAAAGGGATTTGTTGATACGGCCTTGTACCATCAAATAATGGTATAGCACCGCTGAATGTCTCAAAGTCCAGGTAATATTGCGGATATTCCAGTGTATTCAGAAATTGTCTGATGACTTTCTTTTCAATATGTGGCTTTCCGGTAGTTTCACAATCTTTCTGAATCTCCTGTTTGCCGCTCAGAGTGAAATCATCCGGGATATCCTTGATAGCATGAATACCTTGGCCAAATAATGTAAGCGATTTCTTGTTTCTATCACCATGCAGATCGAAGACACTGTTTTCAGGCAAGAAATTCCAACACTCATCCTTCAAAGGGCATTCGTATGGGCTTTTGCATTGTTCACCTATAGTAACGTCAAGACACTTGTCAGCAATAATAGTACTGAACATGTTATCTATTCTTTGCTGTATTCCGTTAGTTGCTCTATCTACCTCAGCCGTAATCTCTGTAATAGTAAATAAACCTTCAGGGTCAATCTCAGATTGCCTGATGTACTCGTTATTGATATGCATAAGAAAACATTCTCTTATCTTCAGGCCGTACTTCTCGCAACAATATCTCTGGAAGGAAACGTCTTGAATATTTACTGGCTTAACTCCGGTAGAACTCTTGACCTCGATAATATCCCACTCATCACTATTTACAGGTTTCAGGATATCAATCCTGGAAAAAGTATTGTCAACCATGAACCCTGCTTCAAACAGTGGTTTGCGTTTTTTGAGAAGTTCTTCAGTCTGTCGGAGGTTGTTCGTAAAATTATCAGCAGGGATGTCGATGCCATCAGGAAACAGTTTCTTTGCCCACTCACCTATTAAATGCCCTTCATCAAATCTATGTTGCGTAGATGTGTCAGGCTTGGGAATCCTATCAGGTTCATTAAGCATAACCCACAAATACCTGGAGCATTGCAATCCAACAAGGTACTTTGATTTTGTCAGTAATCTTTTTCTAGCCATAAACAAGTTTCCCATTGCAGAAGATTAAGAAAGAAAACAGTGATGGGTCTTTAAGGATAGAAACAAAGATTTGCCACAATGAAGAAATCCTTCCATTCTCCACTACGAGTGAAAATCGGTGTGATGAAAAGAGAGGGCTTTTAAGACTACCTTAGGTTCTTTTGCTACCACATTAAGTAAAACTAATGCAGGACCATGCGGCTTTCTATCACCCCTTTCCCAATGTCGCAAGGTTCCTAAACTTATTCCGAATGATGATGCAAATTCCGTTTGAGTCATTCCAATATCAGCCCTGATTCTTTTTACATCAACAGCATCAAATGCATGAACTACTGCTTTAACAGGTTTACCTTTCGCATAATCAATAGCTTCTGTAAGTCCTTTTTTAATGCTTCCAAACGCTTTACTCATTTGCTCCTCCATATGATTTGACAAGAATACGAACAAATTTTGCCAATTCATTTCTTTCTGTCTTTGTCAGGTTGGTTTTTTCATTTTTACCAAATACGGTAAGTAGAAACAAAGGCATATTCTCATTATGAAAATAATAGACAATTCGCAAACCTCCTCGTTTTCCAGTTCCATGTCCTCCCCACCTGAACTTCCTTACACCGCCTGTTCCAGGCATAATGGTTCCTGCTTTGGGGTGGCAAGCCAGGTAATCGACTATACCTTTACTATCTGATTTGGTTAATAGTCTCTTAACCCTCCGCAGGTATTCGGGCAACTCCACGACCGTTTGCATATACTACAAGTGTAATCCAGTGGATTACACTTGTCAATTAAATTTTTCAATTCTTTCTANATGTTTGCCGATACGCTACAACAATAAAAAGATAAAAAGGTTTGAATAATAAAATTCCATAGCAACACAACCCGGTTGCCTGCGGGTATTAAAAAATATAATAATATATTAAGGCGACAGCATGTTGTCGGTTTCATGTTTACAATATATATGTGTGTTGATAATATATTCCCGTATGACTACCAAAAACATAAGCTACGACAAAAAGGTCTTTCGGCTTTTTTATATACTGAATCAATTAGATTCAAGAAAGAAGGTGTCTACGAGTGAGCTGGCAAAGGAGTTCAATGTATCTCCCCGCACCGTTCAAAGGGATATCGTACTCCTTAATACGACAGGATTTCCAATCATATCATTGGAGAAAGGATACCATTCCTTTATGGAAGGTTTTTCACTGAAGAAA
>JAANXD010000089.1 GCA_018263435.1 Candidatus Scalindua arabica
GAGATGAACTGGAAGGCTTATTATCAGCAGAAGGTGTTGCCATTACAACACTGAGGCCATCAGGTACTGCTAATATCAACGGCAACAAGGTAGACGTTGTTTCAGAAGGTGAGATGATATCAAGGAATACAAAGATAAAAGTTACAGACATAAAGGGAAATAGGATAGTTGTAAAACCCGTAAAAACTTAAATATTGGAGGAGAAAGAGTATGATAAATATACCTTTACTAGCAATTTCGAAGGAAGTCTTAACAATTGGTATTGTAGTTGTGGCCATTTTTTCACTCCTGTTACTTCTCTTAATATTTAAATATGGCTGGTTGTATATACAGGCCCTGGCATCCGGAGCAAATGTTGCTCTATTACAATTGATTGGAATGACTTTCCGACGTGTTAACGCAAGTGTCATTGTGGATTCACGGATAATGGCTATGAAAGCAGGGCTGGATTATGATACCCCCCAGCTCGAAGCACATTACCTGGCGAGGGGTGATGTTCCTAACGTTGTCAGGGCATTAATTGCTGCTGACAAAGCAAAGATTGAACTAGGTTTCGACAGGGCCTGTGCAATTGATCTGGCAGGAAGGGACGTTCTTGATGCTGTAAAGACAAGCGTTAACCCCAAGGTTATTGATTGCCCTGACCCTACTAAGGGTAGACAGACAATTGATGCTGTAGCAATGGATGGTATCCAGCTCAAGGCAAAGGCACGAGTGACAGTAAGAGCAAACATCGAACGATTAGTCGGTGGTGCAACGGAAGAAACCATAATTGCGCGTGTCGGCGAAGGTATAGTAACCACAATTGGCTCTGCAGAAACACACAAGAAGGTACTCGAAAACCCTGACTCAATATCAAAAAGAGTATTAGAAAAAGGGCTTGATTCCGGTACTGCATTTGAAATATTATCTATCGATATTGCTGACATAGACGTAGGTGACAACATAGGCGCCAAGCTCCAGGCAGACCAGGCGGAAGCCGACAAAATAGTCGCACAGGCTGAGGCTGAGAAACGCAGGGCAATGGCTGTAGCAAGGGCACAGGAAATGACGGCCTTAGTAGAGGAAAACCGGGCAAAGGTAGTTCTTGCAGAAGCAGAGGTCCCTAAGGCAATTTCTCAGGCATTCAGGGAGGGTAACCTCGGAATAATGGACTATTACCACCTGAAGAATATTCAGGCAGATACAGAAATGAGGACCTCTATCTCTAAAACAAGCGAAGACACTCCGAAGACATAGTCAGTAAATAAGTTTGAAGTGACTAAAGTGGACTCCTGCCTGCCGGTAGGCAAGGAAAGTGCCTAAAGTTTGAATTGGAATCCTCTCGAAAGAGAGGCCAATCATGTATACATAACTAAAGGAAACAGGAATGGAACAATTAGTCTGGGCAATAATAATTATTTTTATAATATTTACAGCCCTTAAGAATCGAGCCAGAAACAGACCTGACACCACTTCTGGAAGGGCACCAGATACTGATCATGAAGCAAAGGAAGAACGTGATAAACTTGCCAGATACATGGAAGAATTACTTGGTATAGAAACGCCTGAGACTAAACCGCAAGTAAGAGTAGAGAGAAAAGAACCAGAACCGTTAGAAAAAGAAATCCCTCCAAAACCTGAACCAGTAATTGAGAAGAAGGTTGGTCAGTTCGAATCACCATTAGCTAAAAAATATGAAGAAAAATCGAAACCGCCTATTCCTAAAAGGAAAGATATTTACTACACAAAATTTCCATGGGGTACTTTATCAGGAAAAGACCTTAAGAATGCCATAATCAATGCAGAGATACTTGGGCCTCCAATCTCCAAAAGAAAGAGTCATAGATTATATTAATACTGGAATCCTCCCCGTCCGAACGGCTTGGCCGGGCGGGTCGAAAGAGAGGTAATACTGAAGTCCCGCCAGGGCAGACGTGGATACCTCTCGAAAGAGAGTAGCCGCAACCTTCAGGTTGCGTAACTTACATAATTACCATATACTTTATGATGCGAAACGCAGGCTAAAGTCGTGCCTGTCGCTCGAGGACGACCCTGTGAGCAGCTTCAAGACTCTGCGGGAAGCGCGACATGATTTTAACTCTCGAATATTTAATCTGCGTTAATCCCTGTCCGATGAGCTGTTTGGCGGGTGCGTCATACAAATTTGAAATCGGTAGCCAGAGTGGTGGAATTGGCAGACGCGCCGGACTCAAAATCCGGTCCCCGCAAGGGGGTGTGGGTTCAACTCCCACCTCTGGCACCATAATCCAACAACCTCTCAAGGAACCGCTTCAGACAGACCAATAGTTTATACCGTCCAATTAGAACGAATCATTTGAGCGGGTCATTGTGTAGACTATTCCGAAGTGAGAGAGTTACTGAATGGGTTCTTAATTTTGGTACCTAAAACAGTTTGACCACAAGCAAAATCTTCCGATAGTAATGTTGAAGCTCCTCCGTTTATGGCAGCATACAAAATCATTGAGTCCCAGAATGAATATTGATATTGTTGATGAATGTCTATTGCCCCTAAAATGGTTTCACTATCGTTGATAAATATATCCCATTTCATTAGATCGCTAACGACCTCCTTAGTCCTTATAATATCTAATGGTTTTTGAATTTTCCTTGTTACACTTACAAAAACTTCTTGCAACACCTGTGTGCTAAGTAATCCATTCCCAGAGTCCCACAAATCAACCATTACCTTTCTGGCTATCAAATGCTTCTCTCCTGCAGAAACATCATAGGCATATACGATAATATTAGTATCCAGGAATATTTTTTCACCTGGCATGGATATCTTCCCTCTTAACTGCAATTCTTCCATGCGTTCCGAGATCGAACCCTTTTTGGAGAACCTTAAGCTGTCTCTCTCTTGCCTTTTTGTATCCTGTAGAGACTCTAACCTTCTCCTCAAGCGATTCTCTTACAAGTTCGCTTAACGATTTCTCATTTGTTGCAGCTAATACTTTTGCCTTTTTAAGTAATGACTTTGGCAATGATAAAGTTATATTCTGTTTAATCATTATCCTCCCCTTTATCATATTAGGCTTATCTACATGAGTCCAGTTGTCTTAATTGCTTGGCATTTGCGAAGTTTAAACTCGATAATGGAGACTCTTCCTGAGCACAGGGCCGATCGCATGGCCTGTTCCAACAATCGGACAATCTTCCATGCGGTCATATTATGCAGGCCCCTCTTACTGGAGTCAAGTAGATATGCCAATTTTGCAAATCAAACTAATTTTAGGGCAAGCTTAGGAATCGGAATTACCTTGACATTATTTAAGTACTAAAATAGACTACAAACTGTATAAAAATACACATGTCACACTCCTTTAAATTATGTGCCAGCTGTTATTTACCACTACAAAAGTACAAGCTTTTATTGACCTTATGAGGCATAATTTTCCAGATATTCTCAAACAATAAGGTAATATGCAAGAGGAAAGTAAAGAAACCGGAACAGTAAAAACACGTAAGAGAAAATGGCTGATGATAGTTGGTATATCTATCGGGAGCGTCATCTGCATACTCGCTATCATATTGTCACTAATCCCCACCATCGTTTCCTCCAACATAGTTAAGAATAAGATCATAAATAATCTGGAGGCAAGCCTGAGCCGTGAAGTAAACATTGATGATATAAACATGAGCTGGTCAAGTGGCCTTGACATAAAAAATATTCATATTAAAGAGAGTCCAGACCTTCCGGGAGATACGTTTGTCAAGGTAAACAGAATACTCTGTGATATTGATTTCCTCCCACTCATAAGCAAACAAATCAGAATACACGATTTGATAGTTGACAGTCCCGAGATTGTTTTACAGAAACGCAAGGAGGGTGTACCCGGTGACGTAGATATAAGCAAACCTGTAAAACCAGCACCAGCACCAACACCTGAAACAGTTGAAAAGCCGGTCCCTGAGATATCCGGAAAACCGGTTGAGAAGCCGAAATATGCCCCCCTGGTTATTCCGGCATTTTTATTTGATACCAGTATTAAAGCAAAAATCAGTAACGGAAAATTTACGTTCATTGACCACCAGTTGCAGGAAGAAACAATTATAAGAGATCTGAATACCACCTTAAACGTCGACTCTCTGAACAGGCCAATTGAGTTTAACAGCTCCTTTGACATTGAAACAAAAGGCGAAATTGAACACGCAGATATCTCCTTAAATGTATCACTGGTAAAAGACGGAGAAATCAACCCGGAAAGTGCCAGGGGTACACTTAACATGAAAACCGGTTTTGCGCAGATAGCAGCAGATTTTGATATGGCAAAGTTCATGGGTGAAGGCGGTACAGGCCTGGATTTCTCCATGAACGTAGACCTGGAAAAACTCACCAATAAACTTGCAGGAATACTGGGCGTACCTGAGGGCATGCAGATAGAAGGGGTTATCTCCTCGGAAATTAAGGCTGAGGGACAGCTTGAAAAAGTGATCGGTATAGACGGCAATACTGAAATAACAAACCTGTACATTAGCGGTGGGCCGCTTGGGGACAATCCTATACGACAACCAGGCATTAAACTAATCCAGAATGTAGATATCGATATATCCAACGATAAAGCCACAATCCATAAAATCAGTATTAAAACAACATTTGCAAAACTCTTCCTTGCTGGACTGGCCACAGATCTTAAGGATGCAAAGGATTTAGACCTCAAAATCTTCCTGAACCTGGACACAACAAAACTAATGAGTGAGATTGGTGGACTACTGCCTGAGGATATTGAAGTTGCTGGAAACGTACAATCAAACATAAAACTTAAAAGCCGGCAAAGCAGGCTGGAAGTAGAAGGCACGACAGATTTAAAAAACTTATCTGCAAAGATCGGGACGGTCGGCCCCATAAAGGATCCGGAGATTCAGGTTATACATGATGTGAATTACAACTTACAAAATAGTAATATCGAGATAAATACCCTCAGTGTGAAGACAAGCTTTGCTGAAATCAAGTCTTCGGGTACTTTAAATAAAGACAGAGAAATCGAATTAAACATGCTTTTGGCAAGCGATATTGGAAAACTCACACAGAACTTCCAAAGCATTTTATCTTTGCCTCCGCGCTTAATCGTTAGTGGAAAGATTGCTGCCGATATTAATACAAGCGGATCTGTCGAAAAAGAATTAAAACTAAGCGGAACAACTATTTTACACGACATAAACGCCGCAGGAGGACCTCTTAAGAACAACAGGATATCTAATCTCGATCTTAAACTTACACATACACTGGATTATAGAATTGCGGAAGATTCTGTAAATATCAAGCAGATGGATATCTCATCTGATTTCCTCGAAATGAAATCAAAAGGAGGAATTGCAAATCTAAGCAAGGAGCCGAATATTGATTACGAACTTTCCCTGAACATGGATCTGGACAAAACAACCGCTCGATTCGCAGGGATGTTTCCATCTGAAATTAACATGACAGGAAATGGTATCGTTGATCTGGGCATGAACGGCAAGCTATCTGCAAAAGAAAACGAAAATTTATATGAACAAATGGATATCCATGGAAGTATATCCGTGGACAATATCAAATACGATGCATATGAAATAAAAGATTTTAAAACAAAACTCCTGCTTGATGACGGGTACTTTACAACAAAGGATTTCGCTTTTATTATAAATGAAGGCCCGGGCACTGTATCGGCAAGCGCAAACTTTAATAAGGAAAAACCCTCTTTAACATTTGATATGAAATTATCAGACATGCTTATTAATCAAAATATGGATTTACTTGCATACATAGTCCCGGTCCTTGCAGCTCCGGATGGCAAGATATCAGGCAAACTAAGTATGATGTTCGACGCAAAGGGTAATGGGCTGAACTGGCAGGATGATTTAAGCAAAAGCCTTAATGGCCAGGGAGAATTTAATATTAAAGATGGCTACATAAGAGGAGGCAAGATAACATCCAAGATCCTCAAGACTTTCGGCAAGAAAGGAGAATACAAATTCGATAATATCTCCACCAGGTTTGTAATTAACGATAGTAAAATATTTAACGATGATATAAGCATCAACGGCAAAGACTTTAACATTGGTTTATCAGGATGGACTGCATTCGACGGACGATTAGAATATTCCGCAGATGCCCAGGCAATGGGTGATCTTATAGGCGGAGATGTCAAAAGGATACTCGGCAGCATGAGCAAGGACTCAAAATTACCAATAGTAGTCACCGGAACAGTAAACAATCCCAAACTTGCATTTAAATGGCCAAAACCCCAGGAAATTGGTAATATCCTGCAGGAAATATTAGGTGGTTCCAAGGACTCTACAAAACAACAAACTGAGAGTACAAGTGAACCGGCGCAAACAGAGACAACAGTAGCGGCAGAAGCAGAAAAAGAAGCACCGCCGGAAAAAGAGAAATTAGAAGATATTGGAAAGAGACTCCTTAAAGGTCTCTTTAAATAGAATTTATATTAAGCGTACGTCAGCAGTATAAAGATATGGACTGGCTCGATTTCACACTTATAGGAGTTATAGCAACAGGAACATTCTTCGGGATAATAACGGGCCCTCTCTGGCAAATATACAGACTCTCTTCAGTTGCACTATCTGCCGCTGTCGCTTTCCTGATCCGCGGCCTGACAGGTAATATATTAAACGGCATATTCAGCTCTGAAATTTCGGTTGCGTTGGGTTTTGCGATTGTCTTTGGCGTTATCTTAATCACAACATATGCAGTAGGTAACCTTTTCAGAAAGTTTCTTACAAAAAGGAAATTTGGATTCAGCGGAAGGCTTATTGGCGGTTTTATTTCGTTTACAAAGACCGTGTTAACGTGCTGGATAATTATAGCAGGAGTTTCATTCTGGGGGAACGAGCGTACAGGGGAAATAATCGGCAACTCACTGGTCGCAAATAATATCGAGAAAGTAACTCAAAAAGTTGTTCCCAGGATTCCACAGGATGTTAAAGATATGTCAATAGTTGAGAAAACGATTGACGAGAAGAAGAAAAAGATTAGTGAGAAAAAACAAAATTAATTACTAAGGGGAGCAATAAATGGCAAAGTCACAGAAACCGGAAAGCCCTAAACAGGGAAAACCAGATGCAGGCAAAAAGGACCAGGCGCTGGATAGAGCGGTATCGCAGATTGAAAGACAATTTGGTAAAGGGACAATAATGCGTCTCGGTACAGATGAGAAACTTGATGTACCGGCAATATCAACCGGATCGCTTTCTCTTGATCTTGCACTCGGTGTTGGTGGAATGCCTCGCGGCAGGGTAGTAGAAGTCTTCGGGCCTGAATCTTCAGGAAAGACCACCCTGACACTTCATATCGTTGCCAATGCACAAAAAAACGGCGGCACTGCAGCCTTTATCGATGTTGAACACGCCCTTGATCCTGACTATGCAAAGAGGCTGGGTGTAGACCTTGACAGCTTACTGGTAAACCAACCCGATACAGGCGAGCAGGCACTGGAAATTGCCGAACTCTTAACGAGAAGCAATGCAATTGATGTAATTGTCGTAGACTCCGTCGCCGCCCTTGTACCAAGAGCAGAACTTGAGGGACAGATGGGAGACTCACATGTCGCATTACAGGCCAGATTAATGTCGCAGGCTCTTAGAAAACTTACCTCCATAATTTCCAAATCAAAGACATGTCTCATATTTATCAATCAGATACGCGAGAAAATAGGGGTGATGTTTGGTAACCCGGAAACAACACCGGGTGGAAGAGCGCTAAAGTTTTATTCCTCTGTCAGGGTTGACATTCGCAGAATTGGCAGTATCAAGGACGGAGAACGTGTTATCGGAAACAGGGTAAGAGCTAAAATTGCAAAGAATAAAGTTGCTGCACCATTCAAGAAGGCAGAATTTGACATAATGTTCAACCAGGGCATTTCCAGGTCCGGCGATGTTATTGATCTTGGTGTTGAAGAGCAGGTGATAGAAAAAAGCGGTACATGGTTCTCATATGGAGAGATACGACTTGGCCAGGGAAGAGAAAATACCAAGAAATTTATTGAAAGCAAGCCGGAGTTACTTCAGGAAATTGAACAGGCAGTAGCCAAAAAGATAGCAGAAGCCAAATGAAACACATTGACTCATTAAATAAAAATTAGTAGAATGTGAAATTAAGAAAGATTTCACAGTTTAAATAAATCAGTTACGAGGTGATAAGAAAATGATTGGTATTTCAAAGTTGTATTGTAACACCGTTGAACCTTCTGATGCATTAAGGTATGGCAGGGATTCAAACAAACTGCCTTCACACCTTTTGCAATTTTCCAGTGATAAAAAGCCCGTAGTTGTATGGAACGTTGGCCAGAGATGCAATCTTAAATGCGTCCATTGCTACTCTCAATCAAAGGATATTGAATATCCGGGTGAACTAAGTACAAAAGAGGCAAAGGCTATGCTTGACGGCCTCGCAGAATACGGTGCACCGGTAATCCTCTTTTCAGGAGGGGAACCGCTAATGAGAGAAGATTTAATGGATCTGATAACATATGCCAAAGACAAAGGTTTGAGAGCCGTTATAAGTACAAACGGAACCCTGATTACTGAAGAAAAAGCAGAAGAATTAAAACAATTTGGCCTCTCGTATGTCGGAATAAGCCTTGACGGCCTGAAGGAAACCAACGATAAATTCCGAGGTATTGAAGGAGCCTTTGATGATGCACTGATGGGGATCAGGAATTGCCTGAAAATGGAAATAAAAGTAGGACTCCGCTTCACCATTAATAAAAGAAACGCACAGGACATCCCCGGAATATTTGAACTCATTGAAAAAGAGAAGATTCCAAGGGTCTGTTTCTACCACTTAGTCTATTCCGGAAGAGGCTCCAGATTGATGGAAGAAGATTTGACACATGAGGAAACCCGCAATGTTGTTGACCTGATTATAGACAAGACAAAAGAAGCTCATGATCGAGGAAACAAGATTGAGGTTCTGACGGTAGACAATCATGCCGACGGACCTTATATATATCAGAGATTGCTTAAGGAAGACCCAAAGAGAGCTGCTGAAGTGCTTGAACTGCTGAAGTGGAACGAAGGAAACAGCTCAGGACACGGACTTGCCTGTATAAGCTGGGACGGCGCAGTGCATGCTGACCAATTCTGGAGAGAGTATACATTCGGGAATGTGCGTGAACGAAAATTCGGAGACATCTGGGAAGACAAATCAAATTCACTCCTGACAAAACTAAAAGATAAAAAACACCATGTCAAAGGCCGATGTTCCAAATGTAAGTGGCTTGATATATGTGGTGGAAACTTCAGGGCACGCGCAGAAGCATACTATGGTGACAAGTGGGAACCTGATCCGGCATGTTACCTGACAGATGAAGAGATCGGACTGCTCGTAGACGAACCCTTGACTGTCAAATAAGGTCTCACCACAAGAAAAAGCATTACGCCCCTACAGTACAACAAAATTTCAATCATTTGCTCAGAGCATGTTCTGCTTCTTTAGGTAATTCAATCATGATAAAATTGTCCTTTGGATAAATATAATCTTCTCCAGTCTCATCAATCACCCTGAGGTAACCATCGTTAGCGGCAGACTTGTCAGGTAGGATTTTGTAAACTTTGCGCAATTCTAAATCGCCACAATATTCATTCAGAATACAAACTGCAAACTTTTGTTGTTTACGTTGCTTCATATCTTTTTATCCAAAAAACGTTTGATCTTGAATCGCTTTTTACCGATACCATGTGCCTCATACCAATGTACTTCAGCCTTACGCATCTTACCGTGAAACAAACGAATCGTGGCAATTCCTTTAAGTTTGCGCCAACGCCCGGCACCATAACTCTTTCGTAAACTTGCAATGTTTCGAATTGCATTGCCGACTGCGATAGTCTGAATATCCGTAATCTCTCCAATGATTTAGAAGTACATCGCTGGTTATGTTATAGAAAATAGACAGAGGTTTTAACCAACCGAGTTTAGTAAAGATGCAATGTCTCCTATCAATTATCCACGTGAATACTAAGAAAATAAAAGAAAAATGTCACGGAAAACGACAGAAGTAAATTTGTGAGCAAGATAATTGGTGGGATTTAACTCTTATTTTTCCTGAATTCCTGTTATTATTTTATCACCACGATTTTTTACAGTTTTATAAGGAGGTTTATTTAAAATGTGTCCTAAATGTTTGTCTTTAAATTTTGTAAAAAATGGACATCGATCCATAACTATCTTTTCCTTAAAAGGTAGTCGTAACAAAAATATTAACAGGTACAAATGTAAAGATTGCAATCATAGATGGTCATCTTCAAGTCGATGGCAAACATCTGCTTGTAAATAATAAATGGATTGTCTTACTTGTAGCTGTAGATATTTATACTTTAGATGTTCCCATGACTCACTAAAGCAACAATACAAAGACGACAATATCCAGAATAACTCAAACAGTGTCGAGTGTGTTATTTCTCATTTATCAGAAAAGATATACCAGGTGAAAAAATTCGAGTCTTTTCCTGGAGCGTATTATACAACAACGCTTAGCACTATTTACTGGCGACTCCATCAGTTTACTTGTTCGCGATACAAAGAACGCAATGGAAAATCACCACTTCTTTTAGCTCAGAGCCAACAAGATGTTCATGGGCATTGGATAGACGTGGTTTTGAACATAAAGAATCAAAGTGAATGTATTAAGATTACAGATTATCTCCGTAGACCTATTTACATCTCTAAAGAAGGATTTGTAGATTTGAAAGATAGAAACCTTATCGACTATGGCAAGTATTAATTTCCTATCAATAATTTGAATTATCAAAGAGCTAGATTATAATGAGGAGAACTCTCTCTCATCAGATATTATATACTCTGAAAAACAAGAGGGGTTTCTCTCACTCATGGAGGATAGGGCAATGCTGAAGAGTAACCTGAGCGCCTGAGTGAGGCAAATACCGCATGGTATCTCCCGCCACATAAAGTGGGTGGGAGATGCCCCTCTTTGCAATACCTTGCGGGTTTGCTTTAAAGCGATAAACTTCGGGGGTTTGGGGGCAGAGCCCTCAAATATTCAAATGTTATAAATACACTTTTTGTAATCTGTTCTGAGATTTAAATTTTCATAGTATGTTTCTAGTTTATCACCCGAAATTTTTACAGTTCTATATACAAAAATTTAAAGATTATTTACTCTTAAACCTATCAAATCTGTAAAAAATCGTGGTGATAACCTTAAATTTTAACAGTTTGTACATAAAGCATGTACAATAAACATGTTACGATAATTCTATCACCCGAATTTTTTACAGCGTCAAAAATTTTATGAATACGGAAACCTACAAAATCAGTCATTATGACTATACTATTCCAAAGCATCTTATTGCCCAGCATCCAACTGTAAAAAGAGATGAATCACGCTTGCTTATACTTCATAGAAAAGACGCCAGGATCGAACACAGAAAATTTTACGATATTATTGAATATTTAAATTGTGGAGATGTCTTAGTCCTGAACGATACGAAAGTAGTCCCTGCCAGAATAATAGGCTCTAGGACAACTGGCGGCAGGGTAGAAGGTCTCATTATTAAAGAAGTACTTGAGAATACGTGGGAAATACTTTTACAATCAAATCATAGATTAAAGGAAACCGAATCCCTGTATTTTGGCAATAATACTGTAACAGGACGTCTTGTATGCCGAAATGACACAGGGAGTTGGACAATTAAATTTGAAGACAGAAAGAAATTTATAGAAATGCTGGAAAACTCTGGCCGCATGCCATTACCTCCGTACATAAAAAGAAATCCAGAGGACAAATCATCAGGTATACATGATGAAGAACGTTACCAAACCATTTATGCAAAAAAAATGGGAGCAATTGCTGCTCCCACCGCTGGCCTTCACTTTACAAGAAGTATTCTGCAGGAATTAACTAACAAAGGAATAAAGATCGTTTACATAACCCTACATGTTGGCTTAGGAACATTTAAAACCATAAAAGAAGAAGATTTCAGACAACACACTATACACAAAGAGTTCTACAATATCCCAGAAGCAGCTATTGACACTATAAATAATGCAAAGTCACTCGGTAAAAGAATTATTGCTACCGGTACAACAACATGTAGAGTCCTGGAAACATTAGCGAGAAATCACACAACAAAAGCAAGCTCAGGATGGACAGATTTGTATATATATCCGCCATATAAGTTTAAGCTTACAGATTCATTAATAACAAACTTTCACTTGCAGAGGTCAACGTTAATTCTTCTTGTGTCTGCTTTTGCAGGAGGGGAAAATATAGCTTCTTCTTACGAAGAAGCTATAAGCCTCGGCTATAGATTTTACAGCTATGGAGACTGCATGTTAATATTATAGCCGTTCAAAGCTCATTAGTTCCCCATACAAACCCGGAAGAAATATAACAACAGAGGCAGGTCTTTGGTTCTAATTGTTTATTTCTACAGGTAAAATCATGTTTTGCATCGAAAGCTGTACAAACGCCTCAACATCAATACTGTCTCTATCGTGCGCCGGGTTTTTAAGCCTATCCGCATCTCTCTCAACATATTCAATGCTCTGCGTTTTATAACTTTCCTTTAGTGTTTCACACTTTGGACAATCAGGTGCCGTATAGATATACTTCACAGTACCTCCTAATAAATGAAATATCCTTAAGTAAATACTTACCTTCTTTTAGCTGGCTTCTTCTTAGCCGCTGGCTTCTTCTTAGCTGGCTTCTTCTTAGCCGCTGGCTTCTTCTTAGCTGCTGTCTTCTTCTTGGCCGGTTTCTTCTTAGCTGCTGGCTTCTTCTTAGCCGCTGGCTTCTTCTTAGCTGCTGGCTTCTTCTTAGCCGCTGGCTTCTTCTTAGCTGCTTTCTTCTTAGCCGCTGTCTTCTTCTTAGCTGGCTTCTTCTTAGCCGCTGGCTTCTTCTTAGCAGCTGGTTTCTTCTTAGCTGCCGGTTTTTTCTTCTTTACTGCCATTCTTTATCACCCCCTCTCTTACATTATTTAAATATTAAATAAAATATACGTTAAAATAATTACACTCTAAATATTGCTACGCATAATCTGTTTTTTTACAATTTACAAAACAGAATATTTATAAAATAAATTCTTTGGAATATTCGCAAGCGATTTAACTTGTCTACAAAACATTTTCCAGCGTGCGTAACTTAACAAATGATAATGCAATGTCAAGTAAAAAAATACAATATTTAGTATATTATGTACAAATTGATAACATATATTGTGTGATAGAAATATTATTTATTAATGCACAAAAAACAAAAAAAGCGAATTTACAGAAAACTCGTTTTTTAAACTAGAAAAAATTTAGAACACATGCCACATTCTCCAACACCTACACATACTGATAGAGAATGCAAGCAACAATCAGTTTTTTATATTAACAGATGGAGGTTTCAATTGAAGCAGTTAACCAGGGAGGGCTGAGACGCTGGACACATAAGGCCTTACCAAGAGGAGGTCTCCCTGACTTCACAAGCCAGAAATTAAATTTGATTAAGACTAACATCTTTAGCAGCTATTGATAATGAATTGATATGTGCAGCATGTAAGAAGAGTGAACCAGGCATGATATTTACAGATGCAATTAATGTCTCAAGCCGCCATCACCACTAAATGCCGACAAAGTATGACGATAACTATAATACAATTGATGAATTATCTGACAAAAAAAATTTGCATAAAAATCTTTTCAGATAACTTTTTTTGACAAAAAAAATCACAACGCGCAGAAATAACAGAAAAATCAAAAGCATTTCTATGAAAAAACTTTCCTAAATATACCAACTGGAAAAGACGTGGATGGAATTTAACAGCCATGATTGTAGCCAGCTAAACTGTGGATTGACCATACGATTTTTTGGCAGGAACAGTACTGTCATTTTGAAAATATTTTCTTTACCAATGCCTGAACTTTTTTGCCATCAGCAACATCTTTATACTTACCCATAACAACCTTCATTGCTAATCCTATATCTCCGGGCTTTTCTGATTCTATTATTTCTGTTACGACCTTCTCAAGCTCTTCGTCTGACATCTGCTTTGGCAGAAATTCTTCAACTATCTTCAGTTCTGCATTGCAGGAATCTATCTCGTTTTGAATCTGCAAACGTTCGTATTCTTCAATGGCCTTCTTCAACTTCTTTGCATACCCTCTCACAACGTCTATGGACTTGAAATCTTTACCGGATTTTTCAACATTTATGATATCCGCCAATATCATCCTTAATACGGACGTTTTCAGCTTGTCACCGGACTTCATTGCATCCTTTAACTCTTCTGTTATTCTTTCTTTCATATTCCCTTTATACACTATATTTTACGAACCAGATGCCCACAGTGCGGACAATAGTTTGGATTGCCAAAATATTGCTTTCTGCAAAACTCACAGGATGTTGACATTACAGGACGTTTTGCACGCTTCGCTTTCATTACTAAGTAAATTGGCAAAAATATTATCATAAGCATAAACACGCCCAGCATCCAGCCTATGGATGCAGACGTACTATAGTTATTCTTTTTTGCATCCGTATAAACCCATATAGCAACACCAGCTGCAATAAATAATGCTATTTGTTGTGCACTCATTTATTTCAATTATATAGCAGTTTCGAGACTTCAGACCTTACTCTTGCCACGACATCCTTCGACAGCGCCCTGTCTTCTTTCTCTACCTTTGGAAATTCAAGCGGTTTACCAAATCTAAAACAGATATCCCTGTGTTCAGGATTACTTAGAATACTGCTTTTAGGCAGATATCCTCTACTCCCTATAATAGCCGTTGGAATTACCTTCCTGCCTGATTTCAGGATAACCATTGAAATACCCCTCTTAAAACGTCCAAGCTCTCCATTTTCACTTCTTGTGCCTTCAGGGAAAAAGATTATAGATTTACCGTCATCAAGTTTCTTGATTACTTCATTCAAGGTTCCATACGCATTTCTTTCCTCACTTCTACGAATACCAATATGGCCTGAAGTTTTCATGTATCTTCCAAGTACCGGTATTTTGAAGATAACATCCTTGGAAACAAAACTGAAATTCCTGGGAATAGCGGCTATTGAAAGTTTTACGTCTACAAAACTCTGATGATTCAAAACAAATATTAACGGTTCACCGTCCGGAATATTTTCCAGGCCTTGTACGTCTAAGTGTATCCCCAAAAGCCTGAAGGAAATCCTTGTAAGCTTACGTTCTATAGCATTATATCTGTTTTCCTTATCTGCAACACCGATTGTAGAAATAAGCGAAACCAGATAGCCTGTAGACCATAGCGAAACATTTACAATCCACGCATATATGGTGTAAAGCACTTGAATAATCTTCTTCATCTAAACCCTTTTTGAAGACTACTTCACCTATTTCTGTAATCTAATGGTGAAGAATGGTAGCAAAAACACCTTTTATATTCAAGGCTTTTGTAACAATGGACACTATTCGATCAAGACCGGTGTGTATTCAATAAAATCTCCGTCAAAATGCATTGGGAGATTTTTAAAATAATAAAGATGTGTTATACAATTGCAGTCTGAAGAACCAAACTTTTTCACAATTGTGTCCGCCTGGGCGGATTTACCTATCATACAATTTAATTTACATTCGTCATTCCTGTTCCCAATATATCTGAATATTTCTGTAATCTTTGCACAGGACAGAAGGTAATCAATATGCCAGTGAAATTTCTTACTATTTGAAAGGTGTCTATTAATTCTTTTTTCAAGGCCATTTTGGGCGCTTCCCGTATAAATATAAAAACCCCTGGGAAAAACAAATGTACCAAGTCTGCCAATCTTAACCTCCCTATCTTTGGAAAGTTTTATAATTAGATTATAAATACCTCCTTTTTGCATAGGCTCTTTAACCTTCACGCACTTAACACTCTGTTACTCATAGGAAGTTTTATAAACGGAAAATGTTTTTACCCTTATAGCCTTTCAAAGCGTTTCTTGTGTCAACAATTAGTTTAGATTTCTTAACTATTGTATTATAATCAAAAACGCTATGATCAGTTACAATGATAGAACAATCTATCTTATCAAGAAAGTTATTTGAAGGTTTTTTGGTTTTGAGCAAAATACCATCAAATTCGATATCTTTGATGTATGGATCTGTATAACTCATTATAGCCCCTTTTGATTTAAGTATGCTTAATATGCCAAAGGCAGGTGATTCCCTGGAATCTGATACATCTTTCTTGTAAGCAACACCGAAGATATGTATGCGCGAACCACTGACACTCTTTTTATGACTATTCAATGCATCCACTACCTTGTTAACCACAAACTGCGGCATATTACTATTAACTTGATCAGCAAGGTTTATGAACCTTGATTCAAAACCAGTCTTTTTGGCAACCCACGAAAGAAAAAGTGGGTCTACTGGAATACAGTGCCCCCCTAAACCCGGACCGGGATAAAAAGCCATATAGCCAAAAGGTTTGGTCCCGGCAACTTCAATAACTTCCCAGACATCTATACCTAAACGTCCACACATCTGAGCTGTTTCATTAACAAGTGCGATATTAACACTTCTAAAAGTATTCTCTAATATTTTAACCATTTCCGCAACTCTTGTCGACGAAACAGGTATTACTGTATCCATAATCTGGCCGTATAAAAGACTCGCCAGGCTTGTACATTTTTTTGTTATACCGCCTATTACCTTTGGTATATTCTTTGTGCTATACTGCTCGTTACCCGGGTCTATACGTTCAGGTGAAAAGGCTAAAAAGAAATCTTTGCCTGCTTTCAATCCGCCTTCTTCAAGTTTAGGTTTAATTATCTCCTCTGTTGTTCCAGGGTAAGTTGTGCTTTCTAAGATTATTAATTGTCCTTTACTAATGTATTTTTTAACTGCGTCTGTAGCGGACATTATAAATGAAATATCTGGGTCTTTGGTTTTTGTCAAGGGAGTTGGGACACAAATACTTATTGAATCCAGACTCTTAATAACACTAAAACTAGTAGTAGCCCTTAGCTTCCGGTTCTTGACAAGATTATTGACAATGCTTCCCTTAATATCAGTAATATAGGATTTCCCCTTATTAATCTGCCGTACTCTCTTGGGATCATTGTCAATACCCACTACACTAAACCCTTGCCTTGCAAATTCTACTGCAAGGGGCAGCCCCACATAACCAAGTCCGATTATGCCAATCTTCGCCTTCTTTGCTTTTAATTTTTCCTTTAACATAATTAATTGTATCCTTACTGCTGTCAATTTATAAACATCATAACTAAAAATGTCAACATGCAAACATTTTTTCAAGAACTATATATTGCGTCTTGACTTTAAAAAAGGAGACACGTAAAATCGCATGATTGATAAGAATATAACTATCAACACTTTCAACATAGCAAATCTGCAAACTATCTTTACAAATAAGACCTATTACCCTCATCTCAATGAGTTTACCGGAGGTGTAAAATGCCAAGAAAATTTATATCACAACTTAACGGCGGCACTACTATTGACGATATATTTTTAGTTCAAAACAAAGAATTGAGGACAACAAAGACCGGGAGTTTATATATCCAGGCACAGCTGTCTGACCGTACGGGAACTATTGATGCCAGGATGTGGGACGCCGGTAAGCCATTCTTTGAATCTCTCGGCAATGATACCTTCTTGAAGGTAAAGGGCAGGACTGAGATTTACCAGAATAAAATACAATTAATCATGAAAAGCATTTCAAAAACAGATCAGGACGATATCAAGCTTGAAGATTACCTGCCGAGTACTGAGAAAGACGTAAAAGAAATGTTCTCTGAATTAAAACGGATTGCCGGCTCTATCAAACAACCTTATTTGCTGAAACTTCTCAATCTTTTCTTCAGCGACAAAGATTTCTGCAGGGATTTCTGTTCAGCGCCGGCGGCCGTACAATACCACCATGCTTTTCTGGGAGGTGTGCTAGAACACACTTTATCAGTTGCAAAACTGGGCGAAAAGATCGCGCCGCTCTATCCGGATTTAAATAAAGACTTGTTAATCTGCGGGATAATACTACACGATATTGGCAAGATAAGTGAACTTTGTTATGAAAACAACTTCCAATATTCAGACGAAGGACAACTAATAGGGCATCTGATATCAGGCGTGCTTATGGTTGAGGAAAAAGCGAAACAGATAGACGGATTTCCAAAAACTCTTTTGGATCTGTTAAGACACCTGATTTTGAGCCACCATGGAGAGTATGAATGGGGATCGCCAAAACTACCAATGACAGTAGAGGCCCTTGCGCTCCATTACCTTGACAATATCGATGCAAAAATACATGCATTTAACAAGGCAATCACCAACGATAAGGACCCCAGCAATAATTGGACAGGATATAATAAAATGTTCGACAGGAGGTTATTCAAAAAATCTCATGAAAGTAATTACTGAAGATATTCAGCTTTCTTTAGGCGCTAATGCAGCCTCTATACGCTCATTAATCTTTTTCATAAATCCAACATAATCTGTTTGTGCTTTTAGAAATTTCTGTATTGATTGGTTAGATGCCACTTGTTCCTTTAATTGTTGAAGCTCCTTTTTGTCCTCAACCTCTACGGGCTTCTTATTTCTTTCTAATTCATAAATCTTTTTGCTCTGCTTTTCCAGTTTCTCTGAAATTTCCTTTGCCACACTATCTTTTTTCAGTTGTTCTTCAGTTTCCTTGAACATCTTATATCTATCATTATTCGCTATGGCTGCTCCTAACTTTGAAGCTATTTCTAAAATCTCTTTCATACTTTCCTTTCATGAAAAATTAGAGAATTCGCATTTTAATAACATAGAAAATTATATTCCCAAATTTCTTTTTATCAAGGATTAGTTTAAGAATGATTGATGCAGGAAAAATTACAAAGTTAATATGCGGCAGAAAATATAGCCCCATGAACGCATCAGAGCTTGCCGAACACTTCAAGATAGACGATTCAGAATCTAAACAATTTCGTACTATCTTAAGAGAACTTGAACTAAAAGGAGAAATTGTCCGGATTAAAAATGAGCAATATGCAAACCCAGGAAAAGCCAACTTATTGATAGGCAAACTCGACGCCAATCAAAGAGGTTTTGGATTCGTAGTACCTGTAAGGGACGGTATATCTGATGATATTTATGTAGATTCAGAAGGTATGGGGAGCGCCATGCACGGTGATATAGTCGTAGTCAGACTGCCTTCTACGAAAAAGAGGAAAAAGGGAAGGAGGAAGAGAAGGCAAAGCGAAAAAAATGTTGGAAAGATAATAGATGTCTTACACCGCGAAAATGAAACAGTAGTTGGCACACTCAAAAAAAGCAGGCACTTCAACTACGTAGCGCCAGATAATTCAAAATTATCCAGAGACATTTATGTCTCAATGGAAGATACTAAAGAGGTAGAGCATGATGACAAGGTTATCGTCAAGATCGACCAATGGCCGACACGACACCTCAATGCAGAGGGCAGCATAATAGAAGTGTTAGGAAGAGACGGCGAACCCGCCGTTGACATCAAGTCTATCATACATCAGTTTAAGCTCCCCCTTAAATTTGATAAAAATGTTCTTGCTGAGACACAGGATTTACCCCTCTCTACCAGCCATGACGAAATCAACACAAGATTAGACCTTCGAGACGAATTGATAATTACAATAGACCCTGAAGACGCAAAAGACTTTGATGACGCAATCTCTTTGAAGAAAGACAAGAAGGGAAACTGGCTCCTTGGCGTCTACATTGCCGATGTCTCTTATTATGTTAAGCAGGATTCCGCCGTAGACATAGAGGCCAGAAAGAGAGGCACCAGTGTATACCTGCCCGGCACTGTTATACCCATGCTCCCGGAAGTATTATCAAATGGCATTTGTAGTCTTAAAGAGGGAGAAGAGAGGCTGGCAAAGGGTGTTTTCTTTACATATTCACCTGATGGCAGTTTATTACATTCCGAAATCAAGCATACAGTTATAAATGTGAAGAAAAGATTAGCCTACCATAATGCCACAAAGATATTAATGGAAAGTGATGAAGGAGACACAAACCCTGTAACAAACCTGCTGTCTGAGGCAAGCACACTTGCAAAGTTACTATATGAAAGACGTATGAAAGAAGGCGCTCTTGAACTGAACCTGCCCGAGATTAATATAAGGGTTGGCGAAGACGGCAAAATCGACACGATAGAGAAGGTCAAAAGAGATATTTCACACATAATTATCGAAGAGTTTATGATTGCGGCAAACCAGGCTGTAGCAACATTCATGCACCAGAACAGTCTTCCGTCAATATGTCGCAGCCATCCTGAACCCGATGAAGACGAGATGCTCGATTTTGCAGAGTTTATTTTTAATTGCAAGAACAGGAGAATAAACCCGTTTGACAAAAAAAGATTGCAGGCATTTCTCGATGAAATATCTGATCATCCTGAAAGTTACATAATAAATCTGATGCTGCTCCGGTCTCTGAGAAAGGCCGAGTACTCTACTACAGAGGAGTCTCATTTTGCACTCGGACTGGAACACTATGCACACTTCACATCTCCCATACGCCGTTATCCCGACCTGATTGTACACAGGCTTTTAGACCTGTTCTTCAAGGGCCAACTGAAGTCTAAGGGGGCAAAGGCCACATGGAATGAGAAGATTACGGGTTGGGCAAGCCACTGTTCGGCTACCGAAAAAAGGGCAGAGGAGGCCGAACGCGAAATAATTAAACTCAAGCTGCTCAGACATCTCGAAGAACATACCGACAGGGTTATGGAGGGCGTCATTACCGGCATTCAGGAATACGGACTTTTTGTACAGATAGATGAGTTCCAACTGGACGGCCTTGTTCATATCCGGACACTCACGGATGATTTCTACAAACTCGACAAGAAAAAGCTTTCCCTGGTCGGGGAGAGGAGAGGCAAAGTTTACAGCTTTGGAGATGTAGTCAAAGTCAAGATCACAAAAATTGACCTGTTAAAAAGAGAAGTTGATTTTGTGATAGTTTAAAACTCTTAATTCTTTAATATTTACCTTGACACGAGTATAACGAAAGTTATACTACTAATATGAAAACTGCTATATCAATTCCTGATAAAACATTTGAAGCTGCTGAACAATTGACCAAACGCCTGGGCATTTCACGAAGTGAATTATATTCAAAGGCGATGTCATCTTACATTAAGGAACACCGTAATGATAACGTTACCGAAGCTCTGAATGAAATATATGCCGATGAAAAATCTTCGCTTGATAAAGCTGCTCAATATTTACAATTCACTTCTATATCAAAGGATAAATGGTAGTGCAACGAGGTGAGATATGGTGGGCTTCATTGCCCAATCCAACCGGTTCCGGACCTGGATTTCGCCGTCCTTTAGTAATCGCTCAATCCAACGATTTTAACCGAAGTCGTATTAATACAATTATTGCCATCGTTGTTACGTCCAATCTCAAGCTTGGTGGAGCTCCAGGAAATATATTACTATCTGCCAAAAGTACAGGGCTTCCCAGGAAATCTGTAGCAAATGTTTCACAGATAATTACCGTAGACAAATCTTTCTTAACTGAAAAAGTTGGGAAGTTAAAAGTAAAACAGATGCAACAACTTGAAGAAGGTTTGCGCTTAGTGTTATCATTATAATTTGTCTACATCCACAGGCTTAAAAATGAATTAATATCTTACCTAAATTGAGCGATTTTACCTGCCCGTACCGAATGGTACGTTCGGGCGGGTAGCCACAACCTTGAGGTTGCGTAACTTACGTGAGCCCGTCAAATAAGCGGAAAGGCAGGTATATGAAGAAGGTTACGTCTAAATCAAAAGAAGGGGATAAATCATCAGAGTTTTATAATGACCTTAACAAAAGGAGAAATTTAAAAGAACAGTTACAGTATGAATCAAATATGGTAAAAAATAATTCCCTGGAAATACTGGATGAATTCGAAAAACTTGAGGATGAAATTATTGAATGAAAATAAAGAAATATCTTACACTTCATCAGGACTTTTACAAAGCCCACCTTACCCTGAAGCCGTCAAACAAGGCGTAAGAGTTATAAAAACAATTCCCAAAAAGATTACGCAGTTATTTCAAGTTAACTCAACATATTAGCTTTATGAATTGCAAATAAAAGTGTCTGTCCCTCATTTACCTAACTATTTACTTTAGCTTGTCAACATAAAAACAGTCGCTGTCCCTATTTACCCCTTAACAAAACTATTCAAAAATTGATAGGATTGAAATTGCATAGATGGCTAACGACCCGCATAAGCAACCACCACCTGTGCGGTGACGTCAGCAAGTGGGGCTTGGAGCGGTAGCCTCAATAAACATTAAACCGCTAATTTATTGGTGGTTGGCTTCATGCGATTGTTATCTTTTTTATATGATCTCCACCTTAATTTGCCTTCCTACTGCTTCAGCGAATTTCTCTAATGTTGATAACCGTATGTCTTTGGATTGATTTTCAATTCTAGAAATGGCAGACTTTCTTGTATGCAATTTTTTTGCTAAATTTTCTTGTGTAATTCCTGCCTTTTCTCTGGCTTGCTTTAGCATAACTCCAATTTTGAAATCGTTGTATCCAGATTCAAAGTCCTTTGCAAATTCGGAACTTCTTTTTTTTCGTTTGCTAATATACTTTTCAAGGTCATCCATCTCTTTTTCTCCTTTTTAAATAGCGTTGCTTTCTGTTTTTGGCAAGCTCGATTTCACGTTTCGGTGTTTTCTGGGATTTTTTTTGAAATCCATTTGTTAAAATTATTAATTGTGGTCCATCGTAAAACCCAAGAAACCTAAAAATATTTCTTCCCATTTGTACTCTTACTTCCCAAATATCATTACTATTGATGAGCTTTTTGAAATATTTTGTTGGGGTGGTTTTAAGGTCACGTACTAAACGTAAAACCCATGCAACCTTTTTAGCTTGTTTATCCGATAAAGAATCAATGAATTCTTGAACAGGACTATTTCCTGAATCGGTCTTATAAAATATTATCTTTTTCACATAGCAAGGTTAACACAATTGTGAACATGAGGCAAGTATAATACTTGTTGAATTTGAAAGATAACGGAGTGAAGTTGAGGGACGAAGTTCCCTAAGGTGGTCCGCTTTGACGAAAAACCGACCGGGTCTATTTCTTGTCGACTGTCTAGCTGCTTGTTATCAGGCTTATGTCATGTTCAGTTTGGATTATTGATGTTTTGTATCAAACAGAAGCCGCTTACTGAAGGGGTTTTACCAGCAATAATGACATTTACAGTTAAGCCTGATAACACTCCACTATCCCTACCCCAAGCATTTTCTGACCACTTCATTGCCGCAACAGCATATTTAATAATGGGCCCTTCAACGAAAGTTTCAATAATTTTATAGTCCTCACTGGCATAGAAGCTCTCGGAATATTGAAAAGCTGGAGGAATTGGTTTCTTATAAAAATTGTATATTTCATTGTAAACCTGTTGTGTGCAGATACCCTTTTTAAATGGAATAAGTGCTTCAGAAAAAACTTCCCTTCAGCCTCCAACTCCAAGGGATACTTAGTAAAATCACTGTTTCTAGAATGAGCCAGTTGCTGAAAAAACAAGCGAGTAAAGTCTAGAGCAATCTTTTCCGGACTACTATTACTACTGGATTGGCATGACGCAATACTAATAACAACCGATATTAAGAAGAGCATACATACGTTTTTCATAGCTTATCCTCCGTTAAATTTATTTAAAGATAATAATGAGGCTGGTAACTAAAAGCAACAGGAAAATGATTCTCGATATATAATGTCGGAAACATGAGGAATTCAAATGAAAAAACAAGATTTTGATAACCTGATTAAGAGTGTAAAACAAGCAGGAAAAATTCGCCGAGGAGAAATGAAGGCTAATAGAACATTCAAGTTTAAACCTGCTGACATTAGAAGTATTCGTCACCGTTTTCACAAATCACAATCTGAGTTTGCCATGATGATTGGCGTAAGTGTTTCTACTCTACAAAATTGGGAACAAGGCAGGAGAAAACCGGAAGGCCCTGCACGGGCATTGCTTAAAATAGCATCTGAAAATCCAAAGGCTGTTGTTAAATCTTTAAGTGCTTAATTAGGTTTCAGCAAGTCAAGTGAAGCGCCGTTACTACCTTTTTATTACTACCAGATATTTCATTGTGTCTGTTACAGGCTACATCTGTATTTGTGAGATTGAGGTCAATGTAGTAATTAGAACTAACAACTTTCACTTGCTTTGTTTATGCTTTATTTGTACATTAAGAAACAAAGTTCATCGTTTTAGAAATAAGATAGGAGAGAAGAATGGAGCATAAAAGGATTGACGTAAATCCAGAAATTATGTTTGGAAAGCCGGTTATTAAAGGAACCAGGATTACGGTCGAACATATTCTCAGGAAACTGGCCGGAGGAATGACGGCTGAGGAGATTATTAAAGATCACCCTCATTTAAAACCGGAAGATATTTTTGCAGCAGAGGAATTTGCAGCTGACTATTTGGCACAAGAAGAGATTGTTTTTGCTTCAGGAAACAAATTATGAAATTCCTTGCCGATGAGTGCTGTGACGCTGATATGATAGATTCACTGAGGGAAGATGGCCATGATATCCTCTATATAACGGAGTCTAAGCCTGGAATACTTGATGCAGAAGTGCTCAAAAAAGCATTTGATGAGAGTAGAATTCTTTTAACTGAGGATAAGGGTTTTGGGGAACTTGTTTTTTACTTGAGAAAACCAACAAGAGGCATTATTTTACTGCGCTTTGATGTGCGACAAACTAATTTAAAGCTACTTCGCTTAAGACAGTTAATAGAAACTCAAAGTTCGAAATTGAAGGATTCTTTTGTTATTGTCGACGCTGAAAAATTCCGATTTAGAAAATTAAAATCAATATGAAAGTAATTCTCTTGATACATAAATAGAAAAGATATGTTACTCTCCTTCCTCCACCATGAGAGTTTCAAATGAAAAAACAAGATTTTGATAACCTGATCTTTAACCCGGATGAAAGGAGTATTTATGAATCGTCAATTAACAGCAATTATAGAGCGTGAAGGAAATGGATATGTGTCTTTATGTCCGGAACTGGATATAGCCAGTCAGGGAAACACTATTGAAGAAGCCAAAAAAAATCTTCAAGAGGCATTAGAATTATTTTTCGAATGCGCATCAGAAGAAGAAGTTAAAACTCGACTGCATAATGAAGTTTATGTAACGCAACTTGAGGTGGAGGTTGGCTAAATTACGAGTACTTTCCGGCAAGGAAGTCTGTAAGATTTTATCAAATCATGGTTTTATGGAAATGAGAAGACGTGGAAGTCATATTGTGATGCAACGCAAAGAGGCGAGAAACACACTAACAGTTCCTTTGCCAGATCATGTTGAACTTCGTATCGGCACACTGAAATCAATCATCCGTCAATCAGGTATTCCGAGAAACAAATTTGAGGTTTAAGATGTTATCAGTGACGACTCTTACCTTTATTCAACTTCTCGTATATCCTTGATTCCCTCTCTGCCTTTTTGTGTAAACCAGCTTTTTTGTATACCTCACTAAGCTGCTGGCGAATCCGTGAATCTTTGGGCATTAACTCAACCGCTTTGTTTAATTCGCTTATTGCATCCCTGAACCTTTTACTGCCTTCATAAGCCATCCCAAGTTTGTAATGCACACCGGACCTTTTTTTTGTCTGAGTCTCAGGAAGCAGTTTCAGGGAAGCCTGGTATTCTGCTATGGCCTTTTCAAACATATCCTGCCTGTAATAAACCAGGCCAAGATTATAATGGGCTTCCGGCATATCAGGGTCAATTTCTACTGCCATCCAGAACTCATCCGCAGCATCATCGTACATCCTCTTCTTTGAATACAATGTACCAAGGCTGTAATGTGCACGGGCATTATCCGGCTCTACTTCTATCAACTTCCTGTAAGCGTCAATAGCATCGTTAATCATCCCCTTTTCAGCATAGGCGCTTCCTAATTCACTGTAATTTTGCGTTTCCGTAAGTTCATAGTCGATTTTCTCCCTGTACTTCTTAACACATTCATTGAATATTTCCGGATTGATTCTGGCAGAAAGGGAGAATTCAGTCCTCGCCTTTTCATCCATACCCCCTCTTTTATATGCACGCCCCAGATTAAAATGGGCTTCTGCATTGGATGGATTAAGTTTTACAGCTTTTTTAAGGGCATCAATTGCATGGTTATGCTGACCATTATTAAGGTAATTAACTCCAAGGCTATTGTAGTGATCGTCGTCCCTGCGTGAACAGCCGAGAAGCAGACAAAAGATTACCGCAATAGCAAGACATCTTCTTACAAACTTTCTGTAATTATTCTGCATGTTCGTAATAAAATTTTGTTTAAAAACACGAAACTTCAAGTATTATAAAACCATGTTCAATCTGCATCAAGTAAATAAAGTATTTGCAGCAACAGCAATACGCAGTATGTTCCAAGGGCTATTAGACATCTTGTACCCACGGCACTGCTTTGCCTGTGACAAGAGCCTTCATGAAGAGAGAAACAGCTATATATGTGAGGACTGTCTGGAACAAATAAAAGAAAGTGAAGTCAGACGCTGTGCCAGATGCGGCTTTGAATTAGGACCGGGTATAGCTTCTTCCAGTAAAGGATGTCCTGAATGTGAAAACATCAGCTTAAGATTTAAAAAAAGTTTTTTTGTTTCGGATAACAAGGGGCCACTTAAAAACCTGATCCACCAGTTTAAGTATCACAAACATGTGTGTCTTATAAAACCGTTAGGAGATATATTAACAGGCCTCCAACTGCAAGACATAATCCCCGAAATAGACGTTGTTGTACCGGTACCCCTTCATTGGAAGAAAAAACAGGAAAGGGGTTTTAACCAATCGGAACTGTTAGCTAAAAAGCTATGTTGGAAATTGTCTTTGCCAGTTTCTATAAACAATCTGCACCGTGTTAAGAATACGTTGTCACAAACCCAGCTCTCGCGTTTACAACGGCAGAAAAACATTAACGGCGCCTTCAAGGTTAAGAAGCCAGATATATTCTTTAAAAAGAATGTTCTCCTGGTAGACGATGTTTTAACAACGGGAATGACGGCCTCTGAATGTGCGAGGAATTTGAAAAATGCAGGTGCAAATGAAGTATATCTACTGGCGCTTGCAAGATCAAGACTGTAAAAGATCCTTCAAGATTATCTAACAATCTTCTTATATTAGAAAATGTCATTAATCACTTGACTACATCAGGCAAAAAAAGTATCATTAATCCCAGTTTTTCATATATTTAGGACGATATTACTAATATATATTTTATAGAAGGAAAGGAAGCAAAATTTGGAAATTATTATAGAGGGAAGACATCTGGACGCCACAGAAGCAATAAAAAACTACATAAACAAAAAAGCTTCAAAACTTACTAAATATTCCACTAAAATAAGCAAAATACACTTTACTTTAAAGATAGAAGGACAAAATAATATAGTAGAAGCAGTATGTTCAGCAGCAAGGGCAACGCTTGTTGCTGAGGCGGCAAACGCTGACATGTATGCCGCTATAGACCTTGTAATTGACAAACTGGAAAAACAGATTGTCAGACAGAAAGAGAAAATGAAACAACCAAGAAGAAACAAAAAGGGTGAGATCACTATGGAAGAAATGGAAGAGTAAGACACCACATCAACTCATGTAGATTCCCAGGTAGCAACATTCATCTAATATTATATTTTCACAATTAAGTTTTTTTTATTTCCATTAATTTTTTTATAGAAATTGCCAATGAAGATAATTGACTTTATAGGGGAAAACGCCGTAATAGACGATTTGCAATCCACCGATAAGGAAGCGGTCATACGGGAAATGGTAGACGTATTGAAGAGTTTAGACATGATCAACGAAAATGAAGTAGATGATATAATGGAAGCACTCATAAAAAGAGAGAAAGTGGGAAGCACAGGAATAGGTAAAGGAGTTGCGGTGCCTCATACTAAACATCAGAGCATCAAAAAGATAACAGGAGCATTTGCACGCTCAAAGAATGGAGTAGAATTTGATGCACTTGACGGTGAGCCGGTTTACCTGTTTTTTCTGTTACTATCACCAAATGATTCAACAGATGTACACCTTGCTGCATTAGAAAAAATTTCGTCTGTAATTAGAAATCCAGATTTTCGCAATTTCGCAAGAAATGCATCAAATAAATCAGAAATGGTTGATATCTTAAAGGAAGTCGATGAGGCTAAGACTTAATAGAAAAAATCTTTTGTTAACAAAACTAACCAATGCTTATAGAACGCAGGGTAAAGATAATAAATATAAATGGTTTACATGCAAGGCCTGCGACACGTTTTGTGGAAATGGCTAATAAATTCAACTCAGAAATTTTTGTCAGAACAGAAGAAAAAGAAGAAGTAAATGGAAAGAGCATTATAGACCTTCTAACGCTGGGCGCAGGAAGAGGAACAGAAATATTAATAACTGCAGATGGTGAAGACAAAGAAATAGCCTTAGACGTATTAGAAGGTCTCGTCAATGACAGGTTTAATGAGGACAACATGGAAACAAGAAAAGGGATTGCTGTAGCGCCGGGCGTGGTAATAAAAGAAGCGTTCGTTTTGGAAAGCGAAGGCTATCGCATACCACGTCACCTCATCAAAGAAGACGAAATTGATAAAGAAATAGCCAGGCTGGAGGAAGCAACATCATCCGCATGGAAAGAAATAGAGGAACTGGAAGAAAGTGTTTCAAAGAATTTGGGCTCACAAATCGGTTCTATTTTCGCAACCCATAAATTAATGCTTCAAGACAAGCAATTAATGCGGGAGTTCAGCGAAAGGGTGCAGGAAAACCACCTCAGCGCCGAATATGCGGTATCATTAGTCTTGCGTGTATACATAAGAAAGTTTGAAAATGTTGATGATCCGTATCTCTCTGCAAGAGTCGGAGATATATATGACATTGAGAAAAGGCTCTTAAGAAATTTACTGGGAGAAAAAAGGGAAGAACTCAAAAATCTTACGGAAGAAGTTATTGTTGTTGCGCATGATCTCAACCCTTCTCAAATAGCGTCTTTAGACACCACAAAAGTAAGAGGTTTTGTTACTGATGTTGGCAGCAGAAATTCACATTCCGCGATAGTAGCAAGGGCTCTGGGAATACCAGCTGTAGTGGGACTGAGCACTGCAACAGTAGACATATTTGGTGGAGACCGTGTTATTATAGACGGTAACCGCGGGGTTGTAATTGTCAGTCCGGACGAAAAAACAATTAAAGAATATCAATCAATAGAGAAAGACTTTTATGTCTTCGAAAAAAGACTCTCTTCCGAATTCAAAGATCTGCCAGCCGTAACTTTAGATGGCAGGGAAGTATCGATTTTGGGTAATATCGAATTCCCCCGTGATATAGGTCCCAGCGTAAGCCAGGGTGCAACAGGGATAGGCTTATACAGAACGGAATTCCTGTATCTTGGATCCAACGATATACCAACAGAGGAAGACCACTTTAACGCTTATACGCAATCAATACAAGAGTTGGGCACAAAACCGATAATTATCAGGACCCTTGATTTAGGCGGCGACAAATTCTTCCCTGCAAATAACAACAAAGAGCTTAATCCTTTTTTAGGTTGCCGCTCCATACGTTATTGCCTGGAAAATCCAAAAATATTCAAATCTCAGCTTAGAGCCATATTAAGGGCTTCTGCTACCGGTAATGTAAAAATTCTATTTCCCATGATTTCCTCTCTGCAGGAACTGCGACATGCAAAGGATTTTGTCAAGGAAGTAATGGAAGAGATGAATCAAGAGGGAATAGCTTTTGACGAAAAGATAGAAATTGGAATTATGATTGAAGTTCCGTCCGCCGCTATGGTAGCAGACGACTTAGCGAAAGAAGTTGATTTCTTTAGTATAGGCACAAATGACCTTATCCAATACACTCTAGCCGTAGACAGAAGTAATGACAAGGTTGCCCACCTGTATTCTCCGGCCCACCCTGCGATTATAAGATTATTAAAAATGATCATAAAGGCTGCTGAAGAAAATAATATAAAAATTGGAATATGCGGTGAAATGGGTGGTGAGATTGAATACACTATCCTATTGTTAGGATTGGGCTTAAGGGAGTTCAGCGTTGCCCCTGCCATGATAATACCGGAAGTAAAAAAGATTATTAGATCCGTCACATACGAAAAAGCAAAGGAAGTTGCAGAAACTGTTTGTTCATACAACGATCCCGCAGAGACTACAGAGTATCTCCGGAATATTGCGCGTGAAATCATACCCGAATTAATATACTAAAACCAAAGTTGATTTATCATTCCGCATAGTTTGACTTCAATAATCTTGCATTCTTTCATCTTCTTTGTAAGGATTTCACAACAATAATCTCTCTATTTGGGTCAAAACTGAAAATAGAGTTGACAGATTATAGTATTATTACTAAAATTACTCTAAGTCTAATAAGCTTAAGAGGTTGATAAATATTTAATAATAGATTTTTTTGCTGATATCTTGAGAATTCAAGTTAAATTTATAAAACAAGGGAGTTTGAGATTTATCTCTCATCTTAACTTAATGAAGCTCTTCGAAAGGGCAATTCGTAGAGCGAGAATTTCTGTCAAAATGTCTGAAGGGTTTAACCCAAAACCTAAAATTGCCTACCCTTTAGCTTTACCGGTTGGAATCAAAGGAATCGACGAAAAATTGGAGATGGAACTTTGCGAAGAGATGTTCGTCAAGGCGAGGCTGTCTCAGGCACAGCAGGTTTCTGAAATAGAAACCAAGCTGAAAAGCCAACTTCCAGAAAACATCCAAATTGTCTCCGTCGAACCGGTATCAAGCCAGGTGAAATCTTCTGTAAAAGACGTAACTTACGAGGTAAAGCCAAAGAAGGGCAAAATGCCGGAAGCGGGGAAAGCTGAAGAATTGCTAATCAAAGATGTGATAAGTACTCAGAGAAAAGGGAAGAAACTAGCCTTTAACATTCGTCCATCAATAAACAGTATTACTACTGATTCGCAATCTATTGATTTGGATCTGAAGATGACGCCCGAAGGCATGGCTCGACCCGAAGAAGTATTATCACACTTAGGATTGCAAGCTGGCAAAGACTACGAAATTTCAGAAATAGTTAGAAAAAGAGTAAATCTAAACTCCTCTCCTGAAGCAGCCTGTTAATACAAGCAAAAGGAATGTGATGAAGAAGAGGATGTTGATAAATGTTGTAGAACCCGAGGAAAGTAGAATCGCTATATTGGAAGATGGGGTTCTAGAAGAGATATATATTGAAAGGTTCTCTCGAGAGCAAATTGCAGGCAATATATATAAGGGCCGTATTGTCAATGTAGAACCGAGTATAGAAGCTGCATTTGTAAATATCGGAATATCAAGAAACGGGTTCCTTCATGTCTCAGACGTTAAGAATTACCGTCGTAATGGTGAGGAACAATCAGATAGCGACAGTACTGCAAAAACAAAAGAGAATAAGTCAAGGATCAAGACGTTACTAAACCCCGACCAGGAGGTACTTGTACAGGTCATCAAAGAGGGGATTGGTGACAAAGGGCCAAGCTTAACGGCAAATGTCAGCATTCCAGGCAGATTCCTGGTACTGATGCCGGATTCGAATCTTGTAGGTGTTTCACGAAAGATTATTGATGAAGACGAAAGGGCAAGACTTAAACAGATTATTGAAGAATTAAAACCACCACCAAATTTAGGCCTGATCGTAAGAACCGCAGGAGTAAACCAGACAAAACGTGAACTTTCCAGAGATTTTAACTATCTTAGAAAATTGTGGAAAGTTATAGAAAAGAAAGAAAAAAAAGCCGAAATACCATCTGTAATATACCAGGAAAGTGATTTAGTAATTCGTACAATTCGGGATATATTATCAACAGATATTGATGAATTAATCATTGATTCCGAAGCTGTCTTTAAAAAGACAAGATATTTCCTGCGTTTAATAATGCCCGGTTGTGTACGAAAGCTAAAACTTTATAAAGAAAACGAACCATTATTTCATAAATATAATATTGAAAAAGAAATTGAAAAAATTAATAAAAGGGAAGTCCGTCTTCCAAGAGGAGGCTCCATTGTAATTGAACAAACTGAGGCTCTGGTAGCAATAGACGTAAACAGTGGTAAATATAGAGAGGAAAGCGATCCGGAGAAAACCGCATTCAAGACAAACCTGAAAGCCGCAAAAGAAATTGCACGCCAGGTAAGGTTAAGGGATATCGGCGGAGTCATAATAGTTGACTTCATTGATATGAAAGAAGAGGGTCATATGAGAGCGGTTGAAAAGGTAATGGAAGACGCCCTGAAAAGAGACCGCGCCAGAAAAAAGATGTTAAAAATATCTAAATTTGGTATTATCCAGATGACGCGGCAGAGGATCAGGCCGAGTCTCAAGTCTGTAATTTATGAAAGTTGTAAGAATTGTGAAGGCACAGGAGAAATTAAGACAATCGAAAGTACCTGTCTGGATTTAATGAGACAGATAAAATCAATAATAAATAATCCGCAAATCAAGAAAATAGAAATTACTTCTAATGATGTAGTTGCAGGATATCTACTAAATAATAAGAGAAAGCGACTTGCAGAACTTGAGGAAAAATTCTCAAAGGATATTATAATCAAAGGCGTAATCGGTCATAAAACAGGTGAAACAACAATCCATAGCATGGATAGCGAAGGAAACCGTGTTGCAACTAGATAAATTTTCTTTAATTGTAAACCGTTCAACCATTCACGTGAATGACATTATGGGACGGAATGAAATAAGTTAACTTAAAGTACTCACTAATGAGAGAATGCTGAAAGGAGAAATGTAATGTATGCCGTTATAAAAGAAGGAGGAAAACAATACAAGGTTGAACCGGGCAAAAGTATAGAGATTGACTTAAAAGGGAATGTCAAAAAAGGTGATACTTTGGAACTAAAAGATGTATTGATGGTCTCGAAAGAGGGAAAAACACAAATAGGAACACCTACTGTTGAGAATGCGAAAGTAATATCTGAAGTCCAAAATCATACAAAAGGCAGAAAACTGGTAGTAATGAAATTCCGTCGCCGCAAAGACTCCAGGACAAAACAGGGGCACAGGCAGAAACATACAAAAATCAAGATTAAAGAAATTGTTTCCTGAAAATTAATAGGACACGGATTTTCACAGATAAAAGCTTTTTAATTTAGTTTTTCTTGACTGATGTCTGAATCCTTATAATTTGCGTTAATCTGCGTCCAAAATAGTAAATTTTCGACTATAATTTTTTTGGTAAAAAAGGAGTTAAAAATGGCTCATAAAAAAGGACAAAGCTCAACAAGAAACGGAAGAGATAGCAATCCCCAATACCGTGGCATCAAACATTACGGCGGAGAACTGGTAAAAGCCGGCGCTATTATTATTCGACAATGCGGCACAAAATTCAAACCCGGCACAAATGTTGGGTGTGGTAAGGACTACACACTATTCACAAAGATAGATGGGAAAGTTGCATTTGAACCTGGCCGCAAGGTTAGTGTTCATCCTGTATAATGGTAACTGTAAACATTACTTTTTTATTCCAATAATTTTATTGGCAATTACTTCACTTTGGCTCTCTCAAAGAAAAGAATATAAAGCTATTCTTTGGCAATCAATGGGGATAACGATTACAGCGATAGGTTATTTTATAAGGTTAGGCTAGAAGCCTGACCGGTCGTTGGGAATTGACGTTCAACAGCACATCTTTGAACAACGTTTGTTAATCACGCAGGAAACAATCATGCCATACGTCTCAATGTTTTTTGGAATAATAATCAGAATGTTTCATAAAGAACATAATCCACCTCATTTTCATGCTGAATATCAAGGCTAAAGAAGTATATTTGATTTCAATGGAAAGGAGATGAGAGGATGTATGAAGTCGAAAACAGCGAAAAAGCTTATTAAGAAGTAGGCTCTTTTACATAAAGAAGAGCTTGCAGAAAATTGGAAAAAGGCTGAACAGAAAAAACAAATTAATAAGATCGCACCACTTGATTAGAAGGAGAACTCTTATGGAATATATGCCTGTTATCATTGATGCAAAGTATATCTCAGACTACAAAATTAAAATCATATTTGATAATGGAGAAGAAAAGATTGCTGATTTTGCCGAATGGCTGGAAGGTGAAATATTTGAACCTCTTAAAAATAAGAAATATTTTCAAAAATTCTTTGTGGATGGTTGGAGTATTTCATGGCCAAACGGAGCGGATATTTCACCAGAAACTCTCTATGAAGAAAGCCAGACAATCTAAAAAGTTATGTTTATAGACGAAGTAACGATTTTTGTAAAAGGCGGCAATGGCGGGGATGGCGGTGTAAGTTTCCGTCGGGAAAAGTATGTCCCTCGTGGCGGCCCTGACGGTGGAGATGGAGGCAAAGGTGGCAACGTCATCCTGCATGTAAACGAAAAGGTTGATACACTGATGGACATAACATCAAAGGTAAAATTCATTGCTGAGGATGGTGGGAAGGGAAAAAACAATAATAAAAATGGTAAAGATGGAAAAGACTTAATCATCAATATACCTAAAGGAACTCTGGTAAAAGACCTGAAAACAGGGCGGGTAATTAAAGATCTAAAAGAATTTGAAGAGTCCATAAGGATTGCAAGAGGAGGCAGGAAAGGCAGGGGCAATGCTCACTTTAAATCTCCGACTAACCAAGCTCCGCGCTTTGCTGAAGAAGGGAGAAGAGGCCAGGAACGCTGGATTAAACTTGAACTAAAGCTAATCGCAGATGTTGGTATAATTGGCTTACCCAATGCCGGAAAGTCTACGTTCCTTGCAAGAATCACATCGGCGCGGCCTAAAATCGCCGACTATCCATTTACAACGCTACAACCGCAATTAGGGATTGTGGAATTGGAGGATTATAAAAGATTAGTATTTGCAGATATACCCGGCCTTATAGAAGGTGCACATAGCGGTTCTGGTCTGGGTAACACATTTTTACGGCATATAGAAAGGACAAGAGTAATCATCCATTTAATAGATATTTCTGCAACCGACCCTTTAGAAACATACCACCTGGTCAGGAAAGAACTAACGCTTTTCAGTTCCAAGTTAAGTGAAAAAGCAGAAATAATAGTCCTTAACAAAGCTGACATTCTGGACAAAGAAACAGGTCTTGACATAGCAGAGGGTCTGAGCAGGGAATTGTCTAAACCCGTATACACAATCTCGGCAGTAACCGGCAAGAATGTGAAAGATATAATTAAAAAAGCTGCAGACCTGCTTGATAAGGAAAACCAGGAGAAACATTCCTGCACACCTGCCCAGCATTTTCTTTCGCCAGCCCGACAAGGCCGTTCTGGCGGGGACGGGTCGGATGAAATGGGAAAATTATTATCTTATTAATAGTTCTAAACTCTTATGATCCTGGCAGTAGATATTGGCAATACAAACATTAATATAGGCAGCTTTCAAGGAAAGAAGCTTACTTCACATTATTGTATAGATAATAACAGCTTGATTAATCAAAAAGCAATCTTCCCTCTCAGCCCATCCCTTCTGAATCAAACCAGAGACATACTGATAGCTTCTGTAAATCCGAAAGCAGAAACAGTTTTTTACAAATACCTGGGCAAAAAACATAAAAAGAAAGTGCTAAAGATAGGCAAAGAAATAAAACTACAGATGCCTATACTTGTTGACAACCCTCAAAAGATTGGGATTGATAGAGTACTTAATGCACTTGCCGCATACCGGCGAACTAAAAAACCAACAATTGTTATCGATTTTGGCACGGCAATCACAATCGATATAGTGTCAAGAAAAGGAGAGTTTCTGGGTGGATTGATATTGCCCGGAATAAGGGCAAGCGCTTATGCCCTGAATAAACAAGCCGCTCTTTTACCGGAAGTTGACATAAAAAAACCCAAAGATGTAATTGGAAAAAATGTGGAGAATGCTATAAGAGCAGGAATCTATTTCGGAACGACAGGATCCATAATTCACATAATAAGAAAGATTCGGAAGGTTTACAAGGACTTGCAATATACTATTGCAACAGGTGGAGATGCAAAAACATTCAAAAAAGATATTTCAGAGATTGACAAGGTTGTTCCACGCTTAACACTGGAAGGAATTAGAATAGCTTTTACAGAAAGCGTTAATCCGTAGGGTTTTGCCCAACAAGTTTTTTCGCCGATTTTTCCAACTTATTAATCAACAATTCATAGCCGGCCTCATCTCTCAATCCATCCAGATCGCTGTCATTCTCCAGATGGTTTATGTCGTTATAGCCTAAATCTATAGCCCTGCCTAAAGATTCCAGTGCCTTATTAACACTTCCCAACAATGAGTAACTACATGCAAGATTATAGTGGACTACAGAATCACAGGGCTTAAGTTTTGATAACTTCACGTCGACACTTAGCCCTTTCTCATACATCCCATTAGCAGTATATGAATTGCCCAGGAACATCAGGCACTCGGTATAGGCTGGATATATTTCGAGGACACCTTCCAAAAACCAGATTTCAAATTCACTATCAGTTTTTTGGAATTCCGGTGTTTTTAAATCGAACTTATATTCTGGAATTCTTAATGTCATTATTGTAAACGGCAATATCGTTTTAATATAAACCGAAACTCGCGAACGAACTCTTTCTAGTTTATTGTAATTTGATTTATTGTCAAGTATGATTTTTAAGTTGATAATAGATTAGGTTTGGTCTGGATCTTTTTCTGATCAAGACGTCAATCTTTGTATAAATGTCTTTTGCAAACATGTCTAGTTGTTCCTCAGTTAATTCAGCGACATACCCGCTTGAAACCATGTAATTAATCTTAAGTACACCTCTAACTGCGTAATCAATAATTTTCTCAATAGACCTATTCAAGAACCTAGCTGCCTCTTCTAAAGTCATTCTTTGGTCTATCAGGAATTCAACTTTATAATCATTACCTTCTTTTGATTCTTGTGATTTAACCTCATCAACCTCTTTGGATTGCTCTCTCTGCACCTTTTTCTTGTTTTTACTTTTGGCCATTGCATTATCCTAGAAATGAAGATATTTGATAAATAGAAACCTCAGAATGATTGTTTATATTAAACACCGATTTTCACTCGTAGCGAAACCGCCATAATAAGCACCTAATCCACATTATAATTTTTTAGTATACCATAATAATTAACAAATTCATTTCTTTTAGAATATTCCCTTTCCTGCCTTCTATAACCGTACTCAATCTAATACAAGACTTGATTTCCAGTCATCTTCTTTGTCGTATATCACACAAATACTACTTAAATTATTAGGGGCGCATTATGTCGAATAAAATGCTTGCATGGCGGTTATATATATGATAATATAGCTATCGTTATACAAGATATGGCCTAAAAGCACTGTTTATAGCCTGGAACTTGGCAAATAACTGGAATATCACAGATGGCTAACCGTCACAATAACACCCAGACAAATAGACGTATCGACTTGGTACACTATTTCAACAATCCTACTACACAAAGGCAAAAGCAATATGAAGTTGTTCGGGCTCTTGTGCTTGAAAAACAATCTGTGGATGTCGTGGCAAAAAGATTTGGCTATAAAACCAGCACGATCTATTCTTTGCTCAGAGATGCTAAAACTGGAAAGATAGAACTTTTTCCTGTTATACGCAAAGGCCCGCAACAAAAGCGGACTTCTTCTGATATACAGAATAAGATTATTGTGTACAGACGTCAAGGGTTCTCAACAACTGATATCCATTATCACCTTGAGGAAGCAGGGATTAATATTTCACCAAGAACAGTGGAACGAGTTTTAAAAGATGCGGGTTTTGGCAAACTTAAGCGCAGGACCAATAAAGAACTTGGAAAGACTCTTAAGAATAAAATCATACCGGAACGTGCGGAAAATCTGGATTTTTCAGAACTTGAATCGCTTAATGTTGACACTCCTGTGGCAGGAGTATTCTTTTTTATTCCTTATATTTTAGAAACCGGAATCCTTGATATTGTTAAAGAATGCCAACTCCCTGAATCAAGCGTCATTGGATCTATCCAAGCTTGCCTTTCCATGTTATTTTTTAAATTAATAGGAGGCAAGAGGCTGAGTCATATGGGATCGTATGACCAGGAACCCGGATTAGGTATTTTTGCAGGATTAAATGTCCTTCCAAAACCTACCTATATGAGTACATATTCTTGCCGCTGTTCAGAAACGCAACTAATGGATTTGCAAAACAAAGTTGTTTCCATTTTCAAAGAAAAGTATTCGGAGTTCTACAGTGGAGACTTTATAAATCTGGACTTTCACTCAATACCACATTATGGTGAAGAATCAGAGATGGAACAAGTTTGGTGTGGGGCCAGGGGTAAGGCTATGAAAGGCGCAAATACTATTTTTGCTACTGATAGTCAGAGTAATGCAGTAGTATACACGAGAGCCGATATACTGCGTAGTGAGGAAGCATATGAGGTTAAAAAGTTTGTTGATTACTGGAAAAGGATAAAATGCAACGCAAACGAGACACTTGTCTTTGATTGTAAGTTTACAACTTACAATGTCCTTGATGACCTTGAAAGAGACAAAATCAAATTTATAACCCTTCGTAAACGTTATGCCAGCCTTATAAAAGAGACGCTTGAGCTTTCAAAAAAAGAATGGGAAAAAGTACACGTGCCAATTCCAAAGCGAAAGTATAAAGACGTTTCTGTATATGAAAGTATGGTCAAACTGAAAGGTTGTGAAAATACGTTTCGGCAAGTCGCGGTAAAAGACCATGGAAGAAGCAAACCTACATTTATTTTGACAAACGACAAGGAACTGCCTTTAAAAGATATCCTGGAAGTTTATGCTAAACGCTGGCGTGTTGAAAACAAATTAGCAGAGATAGTTACCTTTTTCAACCTTAACGCGCTCTCATCTCCTATCATGATTCGAATACATTTTGATATTTTGTGGACAATGATTGCAGATACACTATACCATCGTTTTGCACAGGACTTGAGACGTTTTGAGGATAATATTGCGCCAACAATATTCAGAAAGTTTATTAATATGCCCGGGAGAGTAGTTTATGATGGCAATAAGTTCATGGTAAAAATAAGAAAAAGAGCGCATACTCCAATTCTGACAGGAGTAGAAAAATTGCAAACCCATTTCACTGTTCCGTGGCTTGATGGAAAATCTGTAGAAATTGTATGGACCGCGTGATTGGGTAGTATTATGGCGGTTTCGATACGAGTGAAAATCGGTGTTAAATAATAACGAATGGGTAGAAAGAAAATTAAAGGAAGTCATCATATATTTACAAAAGTCGGTGTTGAAGAAATTCTAAACATACAACCAAAGGGTGGGAAATCAAAACCTTACCAGGTTAAACAGGTACGTAACATAATTTTAAGATACAAATTAGGAGAAAATGGAAATGAGTAAGTATGAAATAATTATTTATTGGAGCGAAGACGATAAGGCTTTTGTTGCAGAGGTTCCAGAGTTGCCTGGATGTGTAGCAGATGGTGATACATATCAGGAAGCCATAACTAATGTTGAAGTTATTATTCAAGAGTGGATAAAGACCGCAAACGAACTTGGACGTTCAATTCCTAAGCCTAAAGGTAGATTAGTTTTTGCATAAAAATAAAGAAAAGCCTAACAATCGCATGAAGATCGACCACCAATACATTAGCGATTCAAGCTTTATTAAGGCTTCTGCCTGATCTCGCTACCGAACGTATCCGCACAAGGTGGTGTCGACTTATGCGAGACGTTATCTGTAAGTAAGAAGGATATCAATGCTTGACAACAAATTCGAACTAGGTAAGCTTGAAAAAATTGAACTCAGAAATATCTGGACTAGCGAGTCAGAACATTTTACTCCTTGGCTGGCAAAAGAGGAAAATATAAGACTTCTTGGTGATACAATAGGAATTGAATTGGAATTAGAGGCGCAAGAAAAGAATGTTGGTCCTTTTCGGGCAGACATTCTATGCAAAGATACTGCAAGTGATCATTGGGTTTTAATCGAAAATCAACTTGAAAAGACTGATCATATTCACCTTGGTCAGTTGCTAACCTATGCTGCCGGTTTAAAAGCTGTCACAATTGTTTGGATTTCAAGACGTTTTACTGAAGAACACAGAGCAGCTCTAGACTGGCTTAATGAGATTACAGATGATCATTTTAACTTTTTTGGACTTGAGGTCGAGCTTTGGCGCATTGGGAATTCACCTGTTGCTCCAAAATTTAATATCATATCTAAACCTAATGATTGGACTAAAACTGTAGCAGCAGGGGCTTCTCAAGTTAAATCTACTGCGTTAACTGATTCAAAATTATTACAAAGGGATTTTTGGACTGGATTTTGTGAATATGTAAAGGAGCAAGGCTCTAAGATTAAAACAACAAAACCCTTGCCTCAGCATTGGATGAACATTGCTATAGGCCGAAGTGGAATAAGGCTTACGGCCGTTGCATCTCTATTTGATACGGTAGCTGAAAGTTTTAGCAGTCATGAATTAAGAACAGAACTTGTTCTTGATGACAATAATTCAAAAAATTATTTTGCCCAACTTGAAGCAGAAAAAGAAGATATAGAAAATAAAATTGAAGAACAACTTACTTGGTATAATCCATCTGAAAAACGTATGTGCCGAATTTATATGCGTAAGTCTACAAATTTCCAAGACAAGAGCAAATGGC
>JAANXD010000009.1 GCA_018263435.1 Candidatus Scalindua arabica
CGTGATGTGGATATCCCTTTGCGACAACTCTTGCTAATCGTGGCATGCAAAAAATTTACAACACAAAACACTATATGTCAACAATAAAATAGGCGCTGTCCCTATTATATCCCTATTATGATACGAAAACCGTAATCAGGGGCCTTGGTCGCCTGGCCTATCTTGATATATTCCTCGTGGACTACGTCTTTGTATGCTTCAGCGTAACCCTGTTTGTTGGCGATATCCCAGCCCAACTCTTCAAAGAAGGGGTCGATGAACTCGCGTCTGATCTGGGTTTCGTTATATCTGCCATGTTTATAGGCATCCAGATTACGATCAAACCGCTTTACAAGTTCGAGGATTTCTGTTGGTACAGCCATCTTTTCCTGTTTACTTAAATTACTAATCCTCACACAGAGACACAGAGATCACCAAGAAAACACAATATTAAAAAACAAAAGCTAATAGTTTTTACTTTTTGCCTCGCTGAGCGTGGCTTTGTGTTCTTCGTGACTTTGTGTGATTACTTTTTTCAATATTTTACTCTTTTGTTGGAGATTCTGCAATTGCCCATTCAAGTCTTGACAGGATAAACAACCCGGCTCCGGTCCATATCAACTCCCTGAACCTTCTCAATATTCCAAATGTCAGGGCGATGCTTGCACTTAGTTTCAGGGCTACGAATATTGCAATAATGCCTCCTTCCTGGCCGCCAACACTCCCGGGTATAAAGGATGTAACACCTCTTGCCGCAGTTGAAAGCGATTCGATAATATAGGCGGAAACTGTATCAACAGGTATGCCTAAGAGGTAGAGAATCAAGAATGCTTCTATCAGGCCTGCCATCCAGCCTAGAAAACAGTAAGCAAAAGAGTAAAAGGCCTTCTTTTTGTTATGACTGTAAAACTGGAATATATTCTTATCAAGTTCCATTAACCTCTCTTCCCTTTCCTCAATATAACGTATCCTTATCCTGAACATTCGTAACAGTTTCAACAAAAAAGCAAAGACGCCCTGTCTCTGGATGAAGATAATGAATATTATTATGGGTATGCCTAATAGTATTATTGCCATTGAACTTATCAGGCGGGAACCTGATACATTTAATTTAAGCAGAAGGAAGACAACTCCGATCATTACAAAGATTATCTGTGATATTATCAATATTGTTTTCGAAATAACAACGGAGGTCATTCCATCTACCATTGATACGTTATGTTTTTTCAGGAAATAAGCTTTCATTGGTTCTCCGGCCATATTTGCGGATGGCACTATCCAGTTTATTGATTCACCGGCAAGTCTTATTAAGAAGAGGTCTTTAAAGCTTATCTTTGTTTTTGTAAATGCATATTTCCAGCCCATTGTGTCGAGGGCAAAGACAAGGAAGTATGGTAATGGTAGAAGTAGGACCTTCCACTTTAGAGTGCTGAGATGATAATAAAGAGTTGAGGGGCCAACCTTGTAAATCAGCCAGAGTAGTATAGCACTGCCAACAACCAGCAATAATATCTTTAATTTCTTCTTATTTTTCACTAATCATTCTTGTTGTATAAGTATTTGAATAAGGGTAAGAGTTGGTTCTACTTTGTATACTACGTTTTTTTTAAACGGTATTGCCCTTTTATTAGTTTGTGTCTTTTTCTGTGTCCATGTTCTTTAGAATTTTATCTTTGTTTTTCATCACATAATTGTGAATCTTTTTCTTTTCTAGTTCTATATTTTCATCATATCTTATTAAAATAACAATAAAAAGACATGGTAAAAAATATTTTTCTCTATTTTCTCCTGTTTTTACCTCTTCCCAGTATAACTTTGTAATAAATTGTCTGCCTAACCATTCTATCAATTCTTTCGGTATTGATTTTCTGTTTAGTGTTTTTCCTGATTTAATTAAATAATAAGTCCTTGCTATATCTAGGTATTTATTACTTACAAACATATTTGCCCAATCAATTACTCTAAAATTATGGTTTTGATCTACAAATACATTTTCAGGATGATAATCACCGTGACATATTTCGTCTCTATTTATTATCTTCAAGTATTTCAGAATTGTCTCTTTTTCAGGATCGCATAATAAACTTGAACTCATAATCTTTTGTTCTAATTTGTTTGTATGGTTGGGAAAATTCTCAATACTAATATTGTTAAGTCTCTTCTGGATTTGGGCGAATTTATGTACAACCTTGCGCGCATTTTTAAGATTTCTTGCAAGATGATCAGATAGCATTTCTCCGTTCAGTTTTTCATATACAATCCCCACTCTGTCTTTAACATTAATAACATCATATACTTTTGGTACGATACTGGTTATATCAGAAATATTCTTTGTCATAAGATATTCGTATTCTATGTCCTTCTCATTGACAGTAGAATAAAATAACTTTAATACTTTATTATCTTTATGGTCATATACCTCGGCAGTTCGTCCTATACCTATTTTTTTCATAATAATGTCCCTGCTTATTATACGGGCAATCTCTTATATACTAGTTACTGATACCGCATTGCACATTCATTAAGAAGTATTACTATAAATACTTTTCCGTGTATTCACGGGATAGTTCATTATACAAGACTTCTGCTTCCTCGCCGTTGCCTTCGCATTTCTTTATCCTTGGCCACTCACTTTTGGGGAACCTGACGTATAAAGGGAAGGTTCTCTGTAGCCCAAGCAAATCCTCTCTGGAAAGTTGTGGCATGTTTAATACTGTTTCCGATCTGTAATCACCGGCATGTGATCCCTTCTGCATAAGCCCCTCCTCATCACAATATTCGCGAAGGGCCGTGCCTTTATAAGGATTGTAAAGTGAAACCATAACACCCGGTACATTTAATTTCCTGTTAAACTCGATAGTCTCAAAAATATTCTCCCTGGTTTCAGTAGGGAAGCCTATAATATTATTGGCACTCACCCTGAGGCTGGACTTTTCGAGAATCCTGAATGACTTTAAGATTGTTTCATCCGTCATATTCCTGCCCAGAAGGTTTTTCCTCAGATTAATGTTACCGCTTTCAATGCCGAGGCTTATTCCCTCACACCCCGAAGATTCAAGGAGTTTAATATTTTCTTCATTAATTGATTCTGGCCTTGCCTCAATCCAGAATGGTATACCCACTTCCTTATAACGTTCTATAAATTCGGTTATTCTTTCCCTCTTAGTTGTAAGAAAACTCTCAGCTACCAGATATGCAAATTCCAGATTGTATCTCTCCTTTTTCTCCTTTATCTCGTCAATAAGCCTTTTGATGCTCTTTTCCCTATAATATCCTCCGTTATCTGCATAAAGTTTATTGAGTCCGTAATCACTGCAGAACCGGCAACTGTAGGGGCATCCTCTATTCATTTCAAACGTGCCTGTCATAGAGATCTTCCCTCCCATCGGCTTATAAAATCTTCTGGGTTCGAATATAGTCCAGTCCTGAAACGGCAGATCATCAAGGTTGACAGGCGTTCTAATCTCGTTCTTAAAAATCTTGCCGTCCTTCTTAACCCACATATTCTGTACAGAAGTTATATCCTGTTTTCCCTCCATCTTTGTACACAGCTCAACAAGGGCATATTCCCCCTCTCCAACACATACCATATCTACACAATCTTCAGCAATAATTTCTTCCGGAGCAAAAGTGGCAAAGATACCTCCCACAATCATGGGGACGTTATAATAATTCCTTATACTCTTGAGCATTTCTATACCAAGTACATAAGTGCACTCTATACAGGACAGGCCTATAATGTCCGGTTTGTACTCTTCTACCAGTTCCTTCAGGTTGTCGAACATGTCTGTATCTTTATAAACCAGGCCGAATTCCTCACGGTCTGTTTTTCTTACCTGAAGGGTTTTTGCCCTTGCCTCGTCTCCGGTCTCTGTTGCTGTCTTGTAAAAGGTAGTGTCAAACAGTTTTACCCCAAAGCCTTTTTCTTTAAGGCATGCGGATATCAGGGAAAGCCCGACAGGCAGAAGGACATCCATCATTGTATTACAATTGATAAATAAAACTCTGAAATTTCTGTTTTTCACGTTCTGTTCACTATTCCCTTAACCCACTCCATACCTTCCTTGACCTCTTTTGGTATATTGTCGTAGTAGGTTCGATTATATTCAAATACTATATCACACTCCTTATTATGTGATAATATTATTTCAAGTGTTTTTTTTATGTCTATCCATCCATCTTCTGTTTTCTGTGAGGGATGAACTGGTGTGTGATTATGTTTTTTGGTGTGATCCAGTCCTTTTGTGTTCCAAACATGTATTGATTTAGTATGTGGCGCTAAAGTTTCTATATCTTTAAAAAAATTGCGATTTCGTATTCCGGATATAAGGAAAGTATGGCCTATATCAATACAGATACCTAACTGAGGATGATCTTTAACAAAATCTACAAATTGTTCCGGCTCGTGAAAATGCCCGGAATATCCTCCAAATTCAACGTTAATGGGCATGTTGTACCTGTCTGCTAAATCACAGAATCTTAATTCTGTGTCATCTGCAAGAGCAATTACCTTTTGCCTGTTTTGCGAATCCTCCATCCAGGTGAGGTGTGTTACGACAAAATCAGCCTTCCATCCCTTTGCATAATGCATAGTGCTGTTGATCAGTTTAAAAGAGAGGGCTCTTTTATTGGGGTCATCATTTAGGAAAAAGGTAGTTACACCGTGGTGGGGGAAATATGAGGGCCTTAAGAAGGGTACATGAAAACTGAAAGGCAGTTTCTTCCTCTTTATAAAAGACTTTAGCTTTCCTAATCCCTCTTCTTGAAAATCAAATATCTCGTATCTATCTAATCCTGTATGTAAATACCCTGCAGGTCTTGCTCTTTCCATATCTCTGAAATTACATCTTCGCCAATTACTCCATGACGTTAAGATGTCATCATAAATTTCGAAACCCGAAGCACGAAATTCGAAACAATTTCAAATAACCAAAATTATAAGTCCAAAACAAAAGAATTCTCACCCATAAACACCATTTTGAAAATTTGTGAATCTGTATTTTGAGTTTGTTTTGTGCTTCGATATTCTGATTTCGTGTTTTGTGTACACAATATGTGACTTTGTTGCTATCTATAATTCTATTTACATGGTGAAAAAACTTCCTAAACTACAGGCAGTATACCTGATTTACTGTTTCATGTTAAATATTTTATCATATATTTAGTAAGGTGGTTTAAGGTCTTCCTGGGCTATAAATTACATATTTCATTTGACAGTTTCAGCTTGACCATGCCGTTTTGTTAACATATGATGATTAAAGATTCTATGTACACTCAATCTGAAATTGCCGGGGGCGTCTCGCCTCGGTGTAGTCTACGGTCAGACAACCCGCCTGCCGGACGGGCAGGGATGTCTGACCTATATTTTGTTTTTCTCTCTTGTCCTCGGCGTTTTCCAGTCCGGGGAGCGCTCTCAGCGTTAGGTTTCGAAAAAGGAGATATGATTCTGAAATTTAAGTTAAAATTTACAATAATGTTGAAAACACTTTTCGTAGTGTTTTTAAATTATACGTCCGTAGCTTTATCATTACCTGAGGAAAAGGATTTCCATTCGTACTGGTATAATTATGGTGCAGAAATATCGCGCTTTGAACTCGAACAGAGCAGATATGGCGAGATCCATTCCGGTCATGTAGTCCTAATATTTGTTACCGAGCCGTTTCTTCCTGACATACAGGTAAAGTCAGATTTTGAGTCATCCCGTGAAAAGAGCATACCCATCTTAAAGCTCAACCTTATCAAGAGATTTGATACGGGTATATATGACTACTCCATGATGAAATCCGTATTTACGCCGATTCCTTCAGGACAACATCAATTCAGCAAAACATTAAAAGTATCAACTACAAGGCAGGACTGGTGCGGCCATGTCTTCCTGCAATACAATCTTGATGGAGACTGCTATAAGGTTAAGCAATATTCGTATTTTGAAAAGGAGGGAGATAAGACTGTAAACATACCGTCAGTGCATCTTGAGGATGACATCTGGACGCGTATACGAATTGACCCCAAAACCCTTCCGCTGGGAGGAATTGAAATGATTCCCGGAAGTTTCTTTACAACACTGCGCATGATTGATTTAAGGGTGGAAAAGGCCGTTGCCGAACTGACAAACATGCAGGAAGGGGATAGGGGGGATGTCTCTCAGTACACTGTGAAGTATCCATCTCTGGGCAGAACCCTTTCTATCCGTTTCAACCGGAATTTCCCTCATGATATTCTGTCCTGGAGTGAGACCTGTCCAAGCGGACCGGGGAAAGGTGCGAAGGTGCTGACAACAAAGGCAAGACGCACACATGCCGTCATGGTGGATTACTGGAATAAGAAAAGCGTAAAAGACCTCAAGCTCAGAAAAGAGCTGGGTTTGATAAAGTGATTCATTAAGAAATTCAACGCAGAGATAGCAGAGAAAAACATAAATATAAGTAAAAAGCGAAGACATTGAGCGCAGATAAACACAGATAACGGGAAAGAGAATTCTTACGCAAAGGATATTAAGCAACCAAAAAAGGTTAGACAAATAGAGTTCATGTTGGTAGGTTTGATTACACAAGCTCAATATCAAGAACCAAAGATTTGATCACCAGTTGTTGAATACCTTGAAAAAAACTTAATTTCAATGCCTCGCAAGATAAGAGAACTTATTAAAGAATTGGGAAAGTCTGGTTTTGTAAATAGAGGTGGTAAAGGTAGTCATAGAAATTATGTTCATCCTAAAGTAACCAAACCTATTACAATATCTGGTAAGCCCGGTGATGACGCACGTGATTATCAAGAAAAAGCGGTTAAGATAGCAATTAAGGAGTCAAAGAAATGAAAGATAGCGCAAAATATGCAAAGATCGTAGAATGGTCAGACAAAGACCAATGTTTTATTGGAAGTTGTCCTGGTTTGTTTTATGGTGGTTGTCATGGTGACAACGAACAAGAGGTTTTTGCTGAGTTGTGTGAAATTGTTGAAGAAACAATAGTGTTATATAAGCAAGATAGTAAACCTTTACCTCTACCTACTTACGGCAAAGACTATGTAAACAAAATGTCAAACCTGGCATAACAAGATAAATGAATAGTTGTAGAAAACTGCCAAAAGTCACGACGCACACACGCCGTTATGGTAGATTACTGGAATAAAAATAGCGTAAAAGACCTCAAGCTCAGAAAAGAACTGGGGTTGATAAAATGATTTTGTATGTATTCGTCTGACCAAGACTGTCGATAGCTAATCTAATAAATGACTGTATACGTAAAATAATATCAGTTAAGCCATAAGCAGACTTGATCCGTTTCTAAATAAGTAGAACTATATCGTATATCCTTTTGCCTTTTACTTCAGTGATTCTCCGTGCTTTTCCGTGGTTAAATTTCTCTTTATTACCCCGCTTCTCCGTCTCTACGTTTCTTGCCTCTATTTTCTGAGTTCTCTGCGTTCTCTGCGGTGAGATTTGTTTTTTTTCGTGATTTTTCGTGTATTTCGTGGTTAAATCTGCCAGTTTTACCACATTCTAAATATCTTCAAAAAGATAGTTTTACTTGTTTATACGAGTAAGATTCTTCACATACATTTTGAATAAACGGTCGCTGTCCCTATTTTGGGGAGCGTCCTTTGCGCCTTTGTGTGAGCAACCTCTTTTGTCTTGCAATTGTAGCACATATGGGCTATACTGAAGAAAATTTTATTTATAACAAAGGAGAATAAAACAATGGGCAAAGCTAAAACTAGTACAGTAAGGGCACGAATCAATCCTTCATTAAAGAGAGATGTTGAAGGTCTTTTCGAAAAATTAGGATTATCTACAACTGAGGCAATCAATCTTTTTTATAAGCAGGTTAAATTGCGAAATGGCTTACCCTTTAACGTGATTGTACCCAATAAAGTAACTGGAAAGGTTTTAAAAGATACTGATGCCGGTAAGAATCTCGTACGCTGTGAGGATGCCGAAGACATGTTCACCAAATTGGGAATCTAATGCTAAAGCCAATATATACAAGGCAATTTGCAAAAGACTTGAAAAAAATGCAAAAGCGTGGAAAGTCATCAAAAAAGATCAAGAACATAATGCGCGATCTTGTAAGTGAGATTCATCTTGATGTCAAGTACAGAGATCACAAGTTGATTGGTTATTATAAAGGTAGACGAGAGTGCCATATAGAAGCAGACTGGCTATTGATTTATAAAACAACGGAACAAGAGATAATATTTGAAAGAACTGGCACACATTCAGATCTCTTTGATTAAATCCCCAATTCCTCAATCCCTTAATCCCTCAATTTACTCCAAACTCTAAACTTTCCACTCCGAACTAATGAAGCAGTGCCTTTCCTCTTTTCTTTGTCTTTGACTTTAGTGACAATTCGTGCAATTCGTGTCTGTCTTTTGCCTTTTGACCTAAGTTATTCTCTGCGTTCTCTGTACCTCTGCGGTGAGATTTGTTTTTTTCGTGATTTTTCGTGTATTTCGTGGTTAAATCTGCCAGTTTTACCACATTATAAATATCTTCAAAAAGATAGTTTTACTAGCCTCTTAAGTATTGACACAGTTCCGTTTAATTGTTGGAACAACTATTAATATGAGTAAAGAACAACAGAAAATAATCATTTACCAAGAACCTGATGGCAAAACAGCCGTTGAAGTAAATCTCGCTGAAGAGACTGTTTGGCTCACTCAGGCTCAAATGCAGGCCCTGTTCAACAAGGATAAGAGAACTATCTCTGAACACATTAACAAAATCTATAAAGAGAAAGAATTAAAACGGAAAGGAACTGTCCGGAAATTCCGGACAGTTCGGCAAGAAGGTCAGAGACAAGTGGAACGTGAGCTTGATCATTACAATCTGGATATAATTATTTCAGTCGGGTACCGTGTAAAATCACAAAGAGGAACACGATTTCGTATTTGGGCGACGAACGTGCTCAAAAAGCACCTCGTAGACGGTTACACGATTAATGAAAAGCGTTTAAGAGTATCTGAACAAAAGTATCAAAATCTTAAGCAGTCTTTAAAACTCCTTAGTAATGTGGTACAAATTAAGGATGTATCAGACGAAGCAAAAGGGCTGATTGAAGTTATCACGCAGTACAGCCATGCACTTGACGTCCTGGATGATTATGATCATGAGCGGCTTTCCATACCAAAAGGCATTAAACGTTCAAAATTCAAGTTGACATATGAAAAGGCTCGTAAAATAATTGATGCGTTAAGGAAAAAGTTCAAGGGTTCCACGCTTGTTGGAAGAGAAAAGGATAATAGTTTTCAAGGTTCACTGGGAGCAATCTATCAAACGTTTGACGGCAGAGATGTTTATCCTACGGTTGAAGAGAAAGCAGCCCATTTGTTGTATTTTGTTACAAAGAATCACAGTTTTGTAGATGGTAATAAACGAATCGCCGCGGCGTTGTTTATATGTTTTCTAGATCGAAACGGTATATTATACAGGAAGGATAGATCACAACGTATTGATAACAATGCCCTGGTTGCACTAACGTTGATGATTGCAGTAAGCAAGCCACGGGAAAAAGAAATGATGATTAAAATTATTTTAAATTTGCTTATCTAGGTTTAGATATTGTAATTTTGTAATTGAATATTGCCTGCCCTGTTAGATATTTAAAATATGAGTGTTGATATGTTGCAGAAAGTGAAAAGGCAGTAACTTTTATAAGAGTAGAGAATAAAGTATTTCTAACAGGGTAAATAATTTGAGGATTGCATGTCCGCCAGTTTGCTAGGCGGGCCTGTCCGACGAGCTGTTTGGCGGGCCTGCTCGCCGGTTTGTTTGAAGGGTTTAACCCGCCAGATAGACTATGGCGAATACGGCTAATATTTATCTTCTTCCTTTCCTTGCGTTCTTCGTGCCTTTGTGTGAAACTGCCTTTCGTCTTTTCAACTTTATTTTAGTTTTTCTCAGTGTTCTCAGCGAGCTCTGCGTTAAGATTTGTTTTTTTCGTGATTTTTCGTGTCTTTCGTGGTTAAATCTATCACTTTTACCACATTCTAAATATCTTCAAAAAGATAGTTTTACTTGTTTATACAAGTAAGATTT
>JAANXD010000090.1 GCA_018263435.1 Candidatus Scalindua arabica
ATAATTGGCAAAGTTAATAAACCTCCATTTCTCACAACAGATTGGATACTTTCTCAATTTGGAGATGACAAGTCAGAGGCATTATCCGGCTATAAGGAATTTGTCGTAGCCGGCAAAGATGAAGAGTTTCCATGGAGGGAAATAAAAGGTCAGGTATTTCTTGGAGCGGAAAAGTTAATAGAGAAATACAGTAAGCTGATAAAGAAAAAAGAGAGTATAAAGGAAATACCAAGAGTTCAAAGATATGCACATAGGCCGGTACTTGACAACTTATTTTCAAAGAACAAGAATAGAGATAGAACTATTTACGAAGCGTATGTTCGTTATGGGTATACGATGAAGGAAATTGCAGAATATCTAAGAGTTCACTATACTACCATAAGCCGGATTATCAAGAGAGTAGAGAAGTAAAAGACGAAATATTATAATGAAAGACCTGACCCTATGCTTACTTTAGAGGAAAACCACAAATAATTCCAAAAGAAAAGGCTGCAAAAACATAATCATTTTTTGTCATACCTCTATATTACTGCGGAGGGGAATTTGTGAACAAGGAACTTTCTGACTTCAGTCATCAATCCCTGGCCCAGACCGCAGAGCGTATCGCACCGGGGCGGGCAACGTGTCTTTTGACGGGTGTGACCTGTTTTTTTAAACTCTCTTCTATGTCAGTTTGTAATCTCCTCCTTTTCTTCCCCTTAACATTGACAGCAGTTCTCTCCTCAATCCCCAGGCGGTTACATCCGGTCCGGCACCGGGGGATTCTATAATATATTTTTTGTCGCCATTAAATATCTCTGTCTCGACAATGACTTTATTTGAGGAGCCTTTCAGGTTTCCCAGTGGAGAGTCGGGAAGAACTTCTCTCAGGCCGACTTTGAAAATAGAATCACCATTTTCTTTTAGATTAAAGTTGGCAACATATCTTAGTGTTTTTCCTTTACCCTTGGCAGAAGCAAATTTATCCTTCATCTTCTGATCAGCATTTTTTACAGATTGCATAAACTCATTTACATCCTCGATCTTTAAATAAGATTCGCCAATGAATCCTTCAAGTTCAATGTCTGACATTTCAACCTCATGCCCGAATGTTCTGGCACAAATTATCAGCTTTCTGGCAACGTCGAGGCCGTTCAGGTCGTCTCTCGGATGCGGCTCAGTATAACCCATGCTTTTTGCATCACCCAGTATTTCTGAAAAACTCCGTTCTCCCTTTTCCAGTTCAGCACATAAATAACCCAGGGTTCCTGAGAAACAAGCTTCTATCTTCTTTATAATTTCTGATGTGTCATAATAGTCGAGTAAATTAGAAACAGTATTAGCGCCGGCCATGACTGTACACAGGAATCCATACCTTTCTCTTGGTCTAGTAAGGGTCCTGAATACTTCAGTTGGATAAATGGATAGCGGGTTTTTATTTGCAGTAACTATGCTTTCTACTGAGTCATTAATTACCTTTAGATGGAAATCTCTTAAATCATCCTTCCCTGAGGTAACGTCGATAAAAACAATCTCACCGGACATTCCCTCATCTTCAATCAAGTTTAAAAATTCTGCTAAATTATCGTATTCACGAAATTGCTCTAAACCTTGCATATATTGATTAAATGCCTCTTTTGAAGTCTTCCATTTATCAACATTCTCAGGACTCTTCTGGATTTCCAACCCTTGTTTGTTAAACCAGAAACCCTTACTGTTTGTCAGCGCTATAATGTTAGTAGGATTAAGATGCTTATTGGAGAAAACAGTATCATGTTGAATAACCTGGGACATAAATTCCCTTCCAACATTTCCGCTTCCTCCCAATATAACTACATTTTGATCAGCCATATTCTTTACTCCAGGATATTAAAATAATTTTTGCTATAAATACAGGCCCACCAGAACAAAACAAGATCTAAGAATTTACAAATCTCAAATAACAAACTACAAACAAATTCCAAATTATAATGTCCGAATGACCAAGACAAAACTTTAGTAGCTCAGTCGAGTCAATTGTTTGTAATTTCGTGTTTGTTTACCCGCCAGAATGACTTTGTCGGGCTGGTTGGTATTTGTTTGCTATTTAGAATTTGTTATTTGGTGCTTATCTGCCAAAAAGTCTATGTCTGTCTGGTCACATGTCATGCAAAATTCAATAAATATATGCTAAGTTACGAACTGTTTCTGCTACTCCTCGTTGTCAAAAACAGGATTGTCCAGAAAACCACTCAAGGCCAATGCTCCTCCGGAATGGATCAGGAGAATATTTCCATCTAATGACTGGTCTTGAATCGTGTGTTTTGCTGTAATAAAAAGTTTGGCAGAATAAACAGGGTCCGTTAGAATCCCATCCTCTCTGGCAATACATCTTATCTCCTTGAAGATTGTGCTATTAGTACTGCCAAAAGATCTGCCAACCACAGGGTAGTAAAGTTTATATTCAGGAATCGATTTGATTGAAACCTGAAGGAAATCTTCGGTATATTGTATTACCTGCTTTAACCCTTTCTCAAAATCCTCAAATGAATCTGCAAGTATCACGTTATGAAATATTGTATTCTTCCCTATTACGGCAGAACCTGCCAACAGAGACTGTGCAACCATACCTGTGCCGGAGTCTATAAAGATATGGTCGAAATTGACTTCGGATTCCTTTTCATTGCGGAGGATATCAAAGAGAATACTTAAAGAACCCGGTAATGCCAGTCGATGATGACCTCCCTCAGGAAGGACAAATATCTTGACTCCATGGCCCTTTTTTCCATCAACATAGCTATTGATCTGAGTTTCACGCTCAGTCCATTGTTGGCGAGAGATCCAGTGTATATCCTCATCGTCAACAAACAGTGAAAGCAGTCTGGAGTTACCTTGTTTTTGAGATGGGGGGCCTAGTAAAAAAGGTATTATCTTAATCCCATTTTCAGTCAGGGTCTGAGCGGCAGAGAGAACGTTGTTAGAATTTGCTCCGCCAATTACGATTACCTCATCAATCTCTTCCTGCTTTAATACAGGAATTATTGAAGCATGCTTTCGCAGCTTGGTTCCAGACACGCCAAAGCTGAGTTCATCATCCCGCTTTACCCATATGTCCGAACGGCCAAACCAATGCAATCTATGAATACGGCTCTGAAGATTAAAGGATTCGGCAGTGTCCAGCCGGCACGCTTCCTCGACTTTCTTGTGAAATCCGTTTCTATACATTAAACCTGATCTCGATTATTTCATTTGGTTGGACAATATAATCACGATCAACCAGCTTTGCCACACCTTTTGACTTGCAGTCGTTGAAATTATGGCAATTCATGTAGTCCTCAAAGCTGACAACATCGCCCTTAATGAACCCACGGGCAAGGTCAGAATGTATCTTTTCTGCACAAGCAATAATTTCCGAGCCCTTTTCTACGAGCCAGGCATGCGACTCCTTGGGGCCTGAGGTATAAAAGAACATATAATTTGCTTTTTCGAGTGCTAATTCAATTATGGTGTTGATACCCTCACTTCCTTCAAGTTGAACTACAGGCTTGAAGCTGATAGGGGCTGTAGCGATCATTATTTCTATTTCTTCATCATTGAATTCAACATCGCATAGGGGTGTTTCCTGTTCCAGCTGTTCGAGACACCTTGTCATTAATGTCTTTTCGCTGCCATCTTCCAGTTTTGATAACCGGGTTTCAATCTTCTCAATGTCAAGAATCAAGATATCCAGAATATTGCTTTTGGGAACTACAATAGCCTCTGACTGCACAAATTCGTCTTTTATAAATTCAGCAAAAAAAGGAGCAACCTTCTTGGCTTTGTCTTTCTCCTCCAGAGCAATAAGTGTTTCATCTTTGTATTTTGTCTTACCTTCCGGTAGATCAATACCGGTAAATCCTATTTTCAATTATTTCTCCTTCATTTCAAAGAATTAGGTATGGTGCTACTAGACTTTTCATTTTAGAGAATTAAGTTTGTCTACTGTAATTCGGGCTTGCTTTAAAATATGAGATAATGTGGATCGTTTGATAGGGCGGTGAGCAGGAATTGTTAATTTGATAACTTTTTCTTTAGTATGTTTCTGAAGCCTAATGTGGCTCCCTTTCTGTCTGACAACAACCCCTCCATCTCTTTGTAATGCCTTGATGAGTTTATCATAATTAAGGCTTGGGACCTTTGTCATACGGCCAATTCCGTTACTTCACCATTTTCTGAAACAGTTAGATCGTCATCAACAGGCTCTAAATATAATTCAATTGCCTCTTTAATATTTTTTAAAGTCTCTTCCTTTGTTTCTCCTTCGCTAATGCAACCGGGCAGGCTAGGAACGTATACTGTATAGCCGCCTTCATCGCTTGGTTCAATAACTACTTTTAGATTCATCTTTATCTCCTGTCAGTAAGTAACCTTCTTTTAAAGAAGGTTAATAAAAATGAAGCATAAAAACAACCTAAAAATCATTAAAATCATCAAATTCTTATCATAAACCTTCTAACGCTATGGATTATATGGCGGGCATATTAAAATTTTGCATTTATGTTGTGAGGTTTGTTAAAATAACAAACTATGAATAAGTCAAGAGTACTTACTGAAATATATGATAGTTTATTTGAATCATTTGGAAAGCAATATTGGTGGCCGGGAGATACCGATTTTGAGGTAGTGATTGGAGCCATACTTACTCAAAATACAAATTGGACCAATGTTGAAAAGGCGATTGAGAACCTGAAGGCCGCAAAGGTATTTGCACCAAAGAAATTATACGAGATTGACATAAATAAGCTTGCTGAGCTTATCAAGCCCTCAGGGTATTTTAATGTTAAAGCCAAAAGGCTCAAACACTTTATAGATTGGCTTTTTCTTAATTATAATGGTAGTTTATCAAAGTTGTTTAAGCGTGATTTTGCCACATTACGTGAGGAGTTACTCTCTGTAAATGGTATTGGGAGAGAAACTGCAGATTCTATAATCTTGTACGCTGCCGAGAAGCCCACGTTTGTTGTTGATGCATACACGAAACGAGTTCTGGTTCGACATGGATTAATAACTGATGATTACGACTATGAGGCTATAAAGGCTGTCTTTGAAGACAATCTCCCGGCAAAAGTGCCTCTTTACAATGAGTACCACGCACTCATCGTAATGGTTGGGAAGCATTATTGTAAACCCAGAATGCAGTGTGAAGAGTGTCCATTAGAAAATGTTCATCGCAAAAGAATAAAGAGCGCAAAGGTAATCAAAAGAGGAAAGAAGAGAAAATAAAACATAAAAGTAAATATTAACCGCGGAGAACACAGAGATGAAAGGCAATATTAACGAAATAACAGATGTAATTAGTCAAGGTACTTAAGGATGGTATAAGACGTTTAGTGTACAAATATCAAGCATAAATTTCTTTTTCTCTATAAAACCTCTGCGTCCTCGGCGACTCCCTGCCCGACGTGCTGTTTGGCGGGTGCGGTGAGCTGTTTTATAAGGAATATACTAAGATGGATATAATAGTAGATGGCTATAACGTGATATTTAAAATCCCCGAACTGGGATACAGTACTGAAAAGTGTGATATAGAGGTTTTGCGTAATAGATTTCTTGCTCTACTGGAGCAGTATAAAGAGAAGAGAAAGCACAAATTAATAGTAGTGTTTGATGGCAAAGGTCATGGTAATTCATCCGAGGCAAGAGCGGCAGGCATAGATGTAGTCTTTTCCAGAGAGGACCTAGATGCAGATGAGGAAATCAAGAGGATAGTGAGTAAGAGTGCAAATCCCAGACATACTACTGTAGTTACTGCCGACAGGGATATCGAACAGTATGTAAAAAAATACGGTTGCAAGGTTGTAGCACCACTGGCGTTTTATAGAGATTTGAAGAAGAATGTTGCGCGTTTACAGGCTTTTGAGGAGGAAGGAGGGTCGTTTGCAAAGGAGGAGGGTGACGAGCCTGCAAGCAAGTACCTGGGCCCCACCAAGAAAGAGGCTGAATACTGGTTAAAGGTGTTTTCTGGCAAACATGAAAATGATAAAAGCTAATAGAAACAATCACGCCAAGACGCCAAGAACGCAAAGTGATTTTGATTTAGAAATGTTTTTTTTCTTAGCGAACTTAGCGGCTTTGCGTGAGGATTAGTAGTTTATCTTAAGAAAGAGATGTCTGATGATTGAGAAATTGACTATAGAATTCATAGCAAAACTGGAGCACGAAAAGGGATACTCCGAACACACCTTGAGGGCGTATCATAAAGACCTGTCCCAGTTTAATACGTTCCTTAGAGACGAGAAATGCAGTAGTTTAAAAAGCGTTAATCATCTTCTGTTGAGGAAGTTTCTTGCAGTTTTGAGAACTAACAATTACTCAAAGACCACAATAGCCCGGAAACTGGCATCCATACGGTCTTTCTTCAAATATTTAATTCAGGTAGGCGAACTAGTATCAAATCCATTTGAGGCACTACGTACTCCTAAACAGGAGAAGAAACTTCCTCATTTCCTAAGTATAAGCGATGTGGATGTCCTGCTTAAGACACCTGATTGTTCAAATTCAGCTGGGCTGAGAGATCTGGCTATGCTGGAAACGCTCTACAGTACTGGAATAAGGGTAAGTGAACTGGTCAGTTTAAATGAGGAAGATATTGATTTTTTTGGCGGGATGATAAAGGTGAAAAAGGGTAAAGGTAAGAAAGAGAGGCTGGTTCCAATCGGGATTCATGCGACTAAGGCCATAAATGAGTATATTAATTCCAGATCGAAACGTAATGAAGATGATAAAAAGAAGGCAGGCAAGATAAGTAAGACGAGTGGGAACAATCCTCTTTTTCTTAATAAATACGGTAACCGCCTTACGGCAAGGAGCGTTGCGAGAACGCTTGATAAGTATCTAAAGATGTCAGGAATTAATCTGCTTACATCTCCACACACATTCAGGCACAGCTTTGCAACGCATTTGCTGGATAAGGGAGCCGACCTACGATCCGTCCAGGAGCTGCTTGGCCACTCCAATCTCTCCACAACTCAGGTTTATACACATGTAACAACAGAACGTTTAAAAAGCGTATACGAGAAATCTCATCCGCGTAAATAGATGCTGTTGTGTATATCCAGTAATTATGTAGTGCTATAGAACCTGGGAATTTCACTTGACTTCTCTCTTCCTTTGCGGTTTTATTGTACATGTAATGCCATTTTCGAGATAGACCTTCTTTTATCATTATATCTTGATGTATTACGAAAGGAATTGATTAATTTGGGCTTAGTAAATGCAAATGTAATACTAATAAATCCAAGGAAACCGGATCTTGAATCGGTAGAGATTGATGCATTAGCGGATACCGGTGCAGTTCATCTTTGTATACCTGAACACATCCAGATTCAACTCGAATTAGAAGAAATTGATAAAAAAGATGTCACTTTAGCTGATGGCAGCGAGAAATTAGTCCCGTATGTTGGTCCCATTGAGCTTCGATTTAAAAATCGTGTCGGCTTCTCAGGGGCTTTGGTTATGGGTGATCAGGTTTTATTAGGTGCAATTCCTATGGAGGATATGGATTTAATTATTATTCCAAAAACCAGATCAATTGATGTAAACCCATCAAGTCCAAATATTGCAACATCAATTGCCAAGTGAGAAAAAGAGTAGGGCATAAATCTGCTTACATCTCCACACACATTCAGGCACAGCTTTGCAACTCATTTGCTGGACAAGGGAGCCGACCTGCGATCCGTCCAGGAGCTGCTTGGCCACTCCAATCTCTCTACAACGCAGGTATATACGCATGTAACAACAGAGAGGTTAAAAAGCGTATACGAGAAATCTCATCCGCGTAAATAGATGCGTAATGTTAAAAAGTAAAGAATTGGACTCTGACAACAAAAGGACAGATGAATATAGATTTACAGCACTAATCACTAAGCAAGGTGACCCCGACCGTGTGTTTACCTGGACGGCCTAGTGAATTCTGATAAAAAACGGGAATTTTAATTGTCGTCGAACTGGAAGTCTAATTGCCGCTCATCATCATGGTCATACAAAATATTAATAAAGATAAAGGACTTGTAACGCCTGTTATTTGTACACCTGAAGAATTAATGGAGCCCTAAAATGAAAGATCCAATAGTTGAAGAAATACGTGAGATTCGGAGACAAATTGAAGCTGAGAATAATGGTGATTTCAATCAGTTATTTCAAAAAATTTTTGAGTCTCAAAAAAAACATTCTAATAAAATTGTTTCTAGAAAGCCTAGGATTCTCTCCCAAAAAAAGATTGCTTAAACGTTTGTACCTTCTAGTTTTCAGCTGTTATAACCATCAAACCAACTTGGCTGCTTTATAATAAGTTGTTTGAACGTTCTATTCCCTTTTATTCAACCATTATTACAAAAGCCTCAAAGCTATGAAGACTGTCAATATGAAAGATCTGACCCTATATTCCTATACCGTGTTCGTGAATTAGCGAGCGACCAAGGCGACCACAAAGGTGACGATGCCAACAGTAAGTAGGATCATTACGGCGGCACAGAGGAGCATGACGGTCAGGCCAAATGTTTCGATGATGAGTTCACGAAAGATTAGATCGGAAGAG
>JAANXD010000091.1 GCA_018263435.1 Candidatus Scalindua arabica
TGTTGATTTAATCAGTTTTCGCTAAATAGCCAATTTTCCAGCCTAATGATAGCAATAACTTACGACAACAACTTTTCAGAAAATTGGCAAATTTCGGACTTTATCAACAGGGTCATATATAAGGAGTCGTTTCGATTTTATTAGAAAATCAATGGAATGTGAATATCTTGAGAAGAAACTAAGTGTAGTACACGACAAAAAGGTTGATGATTATCAGAAATATTTTGACGAAATTGACAAAGAATTAAAAGAAGAATTAGTAAAGCTGGACATTTATTTAAAAGAGATCGAAAAAGCCAATATACCTACTTTTCTGGAAGATGATTTATTTAGTTTCTTTATTGAGCCAGGATAGATATTTATCGGAGCCTTCTATTATGGGCATGGCTATGATTTCCGGGACATCATAGCTGTGCAGTTTTTCGACTCTTGCCACAATTTGTTTAAAAAGCCTTTTCTTTGATTTCAGCACCATCAACGCTTCTTTGTCATCACAGATCTTTCCCTGCCAGCTATAGAGTGATCGAATTGGAGATATTATATTGGAGCATGCCGCCAGTTTTTCTTCAACCAGTGCACGTCCTATCTTCTTTGCTTCATTTGCTGAGCTTGTGGTAATATAAATTACAATATAGTTTGACATTTCTGGCTGATATAAACTGGATTTTTGGTAAGTTCTCAATAAGTCGTGGAAGACCTCCCCTTAATCCCCTCCTTTGCAAGGAGGGGAAATGGGGTGGTTAAAAAACTAATAAGTCTTCCTCAACTTATTGAGAACTTGTGATTTTTGTTTTATATATATAGTCTTTGAGATATATACTACCTGTCAAAAGTATAACAAATGAATTAAGATAGGCAATACGATTTTAATGTTAATTATTCACTATAAATAGAGATATGAAGCACATATCAGACGAACTTAAGATAATTAAGAGGTCCGGCCTTTATAGAGAACTTAATATTGTAGAAGGTACTCAGGGTACGCATTTAGAAATAAAGGGCAAAACATATTTATCTTTCTGTTCAAACAATTACCTCGGCCTTGCAAACAATCCATTAGTTATAAAAGCCGTTAAGGATGCAGTAGAAAAGTATGGATGGGGGACAGGGGCATCCATGTTAGTCTCCGGGAATATGAAATTGCATGAAGCGCTAGAGGGAGAAATATCAAGATTCAAAGGAAAGGAGGCTTCCATAGTCTTCCCGACCGGATACATGGCCAATATAGGTACTATCTATTCTTTGGTATCGAAAGGGGATTTAGTCATTTGCGACAAACTGAACCATGCAAGTATTATAGATGGGTGCCGGTTATCAGGGGCTGACTTCAGGGTTTATCCTCATTGTGATATGGAAAAACTCGATAACATACTAAAGAAATCTACAAAATACCCTCGCAAATTAATTGTTACGGATACAGTATTCAGTATGGACGGCGATATTGCACCTCTTCCTGACATTGTCAGGATTGCTCAAAAGTATAAAGCAATGGTCATGGTTGATGAGGCTCACGGTACCGGAGTCTTCGGGGAAAAGGGCAGGGGGGTAGTTGAACATTTCAATCTGAGTAAGAAGGTAGGTATTATTATGGGGACTCTAAGCAAGGCGGTTGGAAGTCTGGGTGGATATGTTTCCGGTGATGCAGATTTAATCAATTTCCTTAGAAATAAAGCGAGACCTTTTATGTACACAACAGCGCTCCCGCCTGCCGTGTGTGCTGCATCAATTGCAGGCATAAAGTTAATCCGAAAAAATCCTTCACTCAGAAAATCACTCTGGAACAATATGCGTTATTTAAAGGAGAAACTGGATTTACTCAACCTTAACGTAATCCCGTCGGAAAGTCCGATTGTTCCGATCCTGATAGGAGATGCGGAAAAGGCAGTTGATGTGTCGAAGTTTCTTTATAAAAAAGGTATCTTGATTCCGGCCATTCGCCCTCCAACCGTTCCAGCCAAATCCAGCCGTCTTAGAATGACGGTAATGTCAACACATACAAGAAAAGATATGGAAAGATTACTTGATGTTTTAAGAACTGTTCAGAATTTTTGATAAGTAGCCTTATTTCATTGTAAAGATGTTTGACCTTCAAGTCTGAATAGTAATATTTTTAATCCCTTGAATATTGAACCTGAACTGATATAATTGCAAAAAATATAACTCCTTTGACCTTTTAATCTTATGAAATATTGCATTAATGGATAAGAGTAACGACAAATATGTAAAAGCCCCGCTGGGCATGAAAGATATCTTCCCTGACGAAAGGTTGTTATGGGCTGAGATGGAAAGCGCTGCAAGGGAAGAGTTTGAGACCGCCGGATATCATGAGATAAGGACGCCGGTTTTCGAAGATACACGTCTCTTTGTAAGGAGTATCGGAGAAACTACAGACATAGTAGAAAAGGAGATGTACACTTTTGGCGATACTGCTGGTTCGACCATTACACTCCGTCCTGAAAATACAGCACCGGTTATGAGGGCATATCTCGAATATGAACTATTCAAGACAAAGAAATTTCGAAAATTTTATTACATCGGGCCAATGTTCAGAAAGGAACGCCCACAGGCAGGGAGATTAAGGCAGTTCCATCAAATGGGTGTAGAGGCGATAGGGTCATACGATCCACTGCTTGATGTTGAGACAATAAAGGTAGCTACTAGAGTATACGACAGGTTGGGACTGGATGGATACGTGGTTAAGGTAAATACTATCGGATGTGAGAAATGCAGGCCGGGATACAGGGCAATTCTGAAAGAGGAACTGTTACAATATAAAGACGAGCTATGCGAACTCTGCAAGGCAAGGATTGAAAGAAATGTGTTCAGGGTGCTTGACTGCAAGAATAAAAAATGCAAAGAAATACGCCTGAATGTATCAAACACAGAAGACCATACGTGTAGTGACTGCCGGGATCATTTTAAAACAGTTAAGGGTGCATTCGAAGATATAAATCTTGAATATACAATAGATCCTCATCTTGTAAGGGGTTTGGACTATTATACAAAGACAGTTTATGAGATAACGCATTCGGCAATGGGTGCAAGAGATACGATATGTGCGGGCGGACGCTATGACAATCTGATATCCGACATTGGAGGGCCTCCAACAGGTGCAGTCGGATTTGCTGCTGGCATGGAGGCATCAATGATAGCCTTATTAAATACAAGAGATAAGAATCAGAAATCGCAGACTGATACGTCGCCACTGGCGCCGGATGTATACATAGTATCAATAAGCGCTGATACCAGAAACCACTGTTTCAAACTTCTCAATGAACTGAGGCAGAATGGTATATCGGTTGATATGGACTACGAAAGCAGAACTCCTAAGGCGCAGATGAAAGTTGCTAACAAGGTCAATTCAAGATTTACTATCATCATGGGGCCTGATGAACTTGAAAAAGGGGTGATTAAATTGAAGGATATGCAGACCGGGGATGAAACCTTTTCGGAAGGTACCGAAAAGGTTGTACAGATAGTGAAAGGAAATAAATAAATGTCTGATTTACAAAGAACACATACATGCGGACAGCTTCGAAAGGCAGATGCTGGAAGTGAGGTTACGCTCTCCGGCTGGGTAGATACCAGAAGAGATCACGGCGGAGTTATTTTTATTGATTTAAGAGACAGATACGGTAAGACACAAGTGGTATTCAACCCGGAACATAATGCAGAAACTCATAAAGAAGCATCAGACCTCAGGTCAGAATATGTCATAGCAGTGAAAGGTAAGGTTGAAGAGAGGCCTGAGGGAATGGCCAACCCTGATTTAGATACGGGTGAGATAGATGTGATGGTTGACAAACTTGAAATATTAAATACCAGTGAGACGCCGCCATTTGAGATTACAGCTGATACTGAAGTTTCAACTGAATTAAGACTCAAGTACAGATACCTGGACCTCAGGCGTCCGGTTATGCAAAAGTACTTTACTTCCAGACATAAGGTATGCCAGGTTGCCAGACAGTACTTTGATCGTAATGATTTTGTTGAGGTTGAGACGCCGTTCTTGACCAAGAGCACACCGGAAGGCGCCAGGGACTATCTTGTCCCAAGCAGGATAAACAGAGGGCAATTCTACGCACTGCCACAATCCCCCCAGCTATTTAAACAGATATTGATGGTCTCAGGTTTTGACAGGTATTTTCAGGTAGTCAAGTGTTTCAGGGACGAGGACCTTCGTGCACAGCGTCAGCCTGAATTCACACAGCTTGATCTGGAGATGTCGTTCGTCAGGGAGGATGACGTTATAAATATTATAGAAGGATTGATGGTAGAGGTGTTTAATACAGTACTTGGTAAAGAAATTTCTGCTCCATTCAAACGCCTTTCGTATCGTGATGCCATGAGTCTATACGGGTGCGATGCTCCTGATTTGAGGTTTGAAATGACAATAAAGGAGATCACAGACATTGCTAAAAAATCTGACTTCAAGGTATTTAAAAGTGTAGCTGAATCAGGCGATCAGATTAGAGGTATCAATGCCACGGGCTGTGCAAAGCTTTCGAGGAAAGATATAGACGAACTTACAACCTTCGTTAATCAATTCGGGGCTAAGGGACTGGCGTGGTTTAAGGTTGACGAAAATGGACTCACTTCTCAGATTGCAAAGTTCTTCAGCGAAGAACTGCAGAAAGAAATAATAGAACGTTTCAGTGCGGTGCCCGGTGATCTGCTCCTGTTTGTGGCGGACAAGGAAAGTGTGGTGTCACAGGCGCTTTCTCAACTAAGGCTTAATATTGCCAAAACCAACGGTCTCATTAATGAAAATGAATTTAATTTGTCCTGGGTTGTCGATTTTCCTTTATTCGAATATAACGAGGAGATGGACAGATACGATTCTCTTCATCATCCATTCACGTCACCACATCCGGACGATCTGGAGTTTCTTGAAGAACGTCCGCTGGATGTCAGGGCAAGGGCTTATGACATCGTGCTGAATGGAGTTGAATTGGGAGGTGGCAGCATAAGAATACACCGGCAGGATGTGCAAAAAAAGATATTCAACCTGCTCAATATTGATGAGGCTACTGCACAGAAGAGATTTGGATTCCTGCTCGAAGCTCTCAAATACGGCGCTCCACCGCACGGCGGTATAGCTCTGGGACTTGATCGGATGGTAACCATACTATTAGGGCTTGATGATATAAGAGAAGTTATCGCATTTCCGAAAACACAGAAGGCGACGTGCCTTATGGTTGATGCCCCTTCAAATGTCGACGAAAAACAGCTAAAAGATCTCGGCCTGTCACTTCAGAAGCCAGACTAAACTTTCCTAAGATTTACCACGGAATAACACGGTGAATATCAGTGTCAACATCTGACTTAGACAAATCTATTCAATACATCAAGGGAGTCGGACCTAAAAGAGCCCAAACTCTCGGAAGGCTGGGCATACATACCATAAAAGACCTTTTGTATTACTTTCCCCGCACACATCAGGATAGGTCCAGAGTAGAGACAATCTCCAGTCTGACAGATGGTTCCACTGTAATGGTGAAGGGTATTGTCTTCAATACAAAGTCATACAAAACAAGAGGGTGGAAGAGTATCTTTGAGATTTCAATTGGGGATGGTACAGGTATCATCCAGGTCAAGTGGTTTAACCGTCCCTACCAGAGTGATATATTTCAGGTGGATGATCATGTCTTCCTGTATGGAAAGGTCTCTTCGTATAAACAGTCACTTCAGATGGTGAATCCTGAATTTGAGATAGTTACAGAGGAAGATGGCAAGGCAAGGAGTGTGGGAATAATACCTGTTTATCCACTGGCAGAGGATATGAGACAGGCCGGTTTCCGTAAACTTGCGAAAACGGTAGTTGACGAACATTTTCACAAGGTTGAAGAGATATTAACAGATGATATTATCAAGAAACATAAGTTAGTGCCAATTACATTTGCAATAAAGAATGCTCACTTTCCTGACTCTCTTGACAGACTGGAAGAGGCTAAAAGAAGGCTGAAGTACGAGGAGTTCTTTCTGTTTGAAACGGCGATGGCACTTCGTAAACGGAGTATAAAGGAGGCTAATGGAAACAGATTCAAGATAGGTCCGAATGTTGAAAAGCATATATACAAACTCTTTCCGTTCAAGCTTACGGATAGTCAGAAGGAAGTTATCGGGGAGATACACGAAGACATGTGCAGTGAGAGGCCTATGAATCGTCTTCTGCAGGGTGACGTTGGTTCCGGTAAAACTGCCGTGGCTGTCTATGCACTTTTTGCCGCTATTGCCAACAGTTTTCAGACAGCCTTTATGGCGCCTACAGAAATCCTTGCCGAACAGCACTATCGTACACTGGGAGCCATGCTCTCGCAGTCCGATGTAAAAATTCTTCTCCTTACAGGAGGCGCTAAGGTCAAAACAAGAAGGGAGAATATTGAGCGTGTAAAGCAGGGTGAAATTGATCTTGTTATAGGCACACACGCATTAATCCAGCAGGATGTGGAGTTTAAAAAACTGGGATTGATAGTGATTGACGAACAGCACAAGTTTGGCGTGATGCAGCGTACAAGACTTAGGCAAAAGGCACATGGGTTACATAAGCCGCAACCGGACGTACTAGTAATGACGGCAACCCCTATACCCAGGAGCCTTTCTCTGACGGTGTTTGGTGACCTTGATATTTCCACCATTGATGAACTGCCTCCCGGCCGTACACCGGTAGAGACGTATCGTGTAACTCCAAAGAAAGAAAATGATGCTTACGGGTTCATTCGTAAGGAAATAGAGAAGGGGAGGCAGGCATTTGTTGTATACCCGTTGGTGGATGAATCGGACAAGCTCGACCTCAAGTCTGCAACTGTGGAGGCTAACAGGCTTAAGGATGAGGTATTTACCGGGCTTAATGTTGGGCTCTTGCACGGTCAGATGAAATCAGAAGTGAAGGATTTGGTTATGAATGATTTTATTAATCATAAATATGATATTCTTGTGTCAACAATTGTAATTGAGGTGGGAATAGATGTGCCTAATGCCACCGTTATGGCGATAGAACATGCAGATCGTTTTGGACTTGCTCAGCTTCATCAGCTCCGTGGAAGGATAGGGCGCAGTTCATACCAATCATACTGCCTGCTCTTTGGAACGCCCAAGAGTGCCGAATCCAGACAGAGGATTGCGACCATGCTGGCAACAATCGACGGCTTCAAGATAGCTGAGGAAGACCTGAGGCTCAGGGGGCCGGGAGAGTTCTTTGGTACAAGACAGCACGGCCTGCCGGAATTCAAGATAGGCGACATAATTAATGATTATGATATATTGAAACTGGCAAGAGATGATGCGTTTAAACTCGTCAGGGAGGGCTATAAATCAAAGTCCTCAAAAAACCAAATGCTTTTAAAAAGGATTACAGAAAGCTTCAAAGACAAACTTGATTTGATAAATACAGGGTGATCTTAACCATAGGGACGCTTAATGATTGAAGATTCTCGTCTAGCAGTTTTGCGGGCAGGGAGGAGTTAGTGATTATGGGTCTAGTGGGCCCGCCCAGAAGATCGTCGGGCATGTACAATACCTAATTTATTTATTTGATGCCAGGACTATTGGATACTTTTCTTTCGACGGCGGTTTTTGGGGTTCTTCTGGTTGTAGCGTTATCAACATCTTCGTCATGACTTCCACAATGCGCTCTTTTGCTCCCGGTCTTTGTGCCGGAAGCCCATAAGCGACAGCTCTTATTTCCCATTTGTCATGAATATTGGAAAACAGAATAATAACATACCCATCGCTCTCTCTACTGAAAACTACCTCTAAAGGAATTTGCATGTACGATGGATATTGTTCCCAATACTTCATATCACCTCCACACACTGTGACATTGTAATAAGGAGCAGGAGTTTCGTTGATTTTATAGTTTGACGGGATGCCAAATTCATCAACGAAGATCTTGAGTAATTTGCTTACACGATGAATCACTTCAGATCTTTTCTCAGAAGTATAATCAACAGGGTAGTGAAATAACCCGGAAGCATCAGTATATTCGGAACTAGCCATATGCGAGAAAAACTCCACAGAAAGAGATTGGAGCTGAGCTTCAATTGATTCCTGCGTTTCAACTGATTCCTGGCCTGTTGCACGAGAACCCAATGCCGACAGAAGGATACAGCATGTTAAAATTAACAAATTCTTTTTCATAAGTTATTAACCTCTTGAATGTTCATTTTTATACAAATATTTCCTGTCCTTGATACCCGATTCATTTAATTTATGTGATGCTAGGACTATTGGATACTTTTTCTCCGTCGGTGGTTTCTGTGGCTTTGGTTGTAATGTTGCAAACATCTTCGCCATGACTTCCATAATACGCTCTTTTGCTCCCGGTCTTTGTGCCGGAAGTCCATAAGCGACAGCTCTTATTTCCCATTTGTTAAAAACATTTGAAAATAGAATAACAATCTGCCCTTCATTCTCTTTGCTGAAAACCACCTCTAATGGAATTTGCAGTTGCGATGGATGTTTTTCCCAATACTGTATATCACCTCCACACACTGTTACATTATAATGTGGATCTGGAAACTCACTGATTTTACAGCTTGTTGGAATGCCAAATTCATCAGTTAAGATCTTGAGCAGTTTGCTTACACCAAGAATCTGTCCAGTTTTTTTAACAGAAGTATATGCTTGAGGACAGTGGAATAACCCGGCGGCATCAGAATATTTGGAACTTGACATATGTGTGAGGAATTCCGAAGAAAGAGTCTGGATTTGGGCTTCAACTGATTTCCGGATTTCAACTGATTCCTGGCCTGATACACGAGTACTCAAAGCCGATAGAAGGATACAGCATGTCAAAATCAGTAAACTCTTTTTCATAAGCTTTTAACCTCACAAAATGTTCACTTTAATTCCGGTTTACATTCTTATGTAAGCACTGTCTATATTATCGGATTATCACAGACTTTCTTTAATTATGCACCTTGCATGCCATATACATCATGTGATAATGGCATTCCATCATTAAGAGCTTAAGTGTAGATTATTAAGCATGATACAGCAGATAATATTCTTAGCTTATTACTTGAAAGAGGTTGGTTTGAGAGTATGAAACAGGCAAATATTTCCCGTTCAAGGTAATTTGTGGGAGCGTCAAGTTAAGAATTGAAAAGCGGAGATGTTCTGTGAAACGAAGAGGCGGAGAAGGCGCTTGTTTCAGTGCTTCTCCGTGGTAAACATTTTTTCCACTCCAAGGAAAACATCGTATGGCAGGATTGTTGACATGCATATTGGATCACCGCATGTTCTTTTCCTGCACGGACTGCATGGTACGTCCTTTTTTATTACTATTGAGTTGCCGTTGTACGGACCGTATATTTCAGGGTCTTTCGGCCCGTAAATTCCTACAACCGGAATGTCCAGGATGGATGCTATATGCAGAGGACCTGTGTCTCCACCAATAAAGAGACTGGAGCGACTTATTAATTCTACGAGTTGTTTGATTGACCTGGTCTCGCATGCTGGAAGAGCCTTGTGTTTCATTTTCTCCACTATCTCTTTGACTACACCGAATTCATACGGCCCCCATGTAAAGACTACGTTCACTTCATAAGTATCCAGTATCATATCAGCAACCAGAGCATAGTTTGAAGGAGGCCATTGTTTGTATGACCCGAACTTGCTAGTGCCGGGATGGATAATAATTATAGGAAGAGAAGGGTTAATGTCTGTCTTGATAAATTTAGAGATGTACTTTTTGTCCGGCTTGAAGACAGGAAGTTTTGGCCTTTGAAATCCGTTTTCAATGCCAAGTTCTTTCAACAGAAAGAGATTTTTGTCAATCCTGTGCATCTTCTTTTTAGGTGGAAACGCCTGATAATGAGTAGTTAAATAATTAAATTCCTTACAGAACTCCCTACCAAATCCTACTTTTTTGCCTGATCCAGTTATCAGATTCATTATCCCGCTCTTGAGATTGCCCTGAAAGTCAATGATCAGGTCATAATGTTCTCTGCGAAGTTTTTTGTAAAAGGAAAGAATATCAGATAATGTGCCCAAGGTTTTATTGATCTTCAGTACTGTCCCTTGCCACTTCTTTCTGGGAAATACTATAACATCATCAATATCAGGGTGGCCTGTCAGGATGTCACTTGCCTTGTCCTCTACCAACCATGATATTCTTGACTTCGGGAAATTTAAACGTAATAGCCTGAGTGCTGGGAGCACATGGACTACATCTCCTATAGCGCTGAGGCGTACAATCAATATTTTTTCCGGTTTTTTAGTTATTAACATACCCATGGTCGTTATTTTACAGATTTTCAGTTACGAATGGAAATGTTTACTGAAATATATTCAGCACAAGTCTTTGTTTATCTTTATTCTTTTTTTTTGCTCTTTGCAGTATATTGTAGCGAACTATTTTGACATAGCAATTACACTTTAGTATAATCCTTCTACAATGAAGAGAGTGGAACTGCCTGCTTACTTTTCAACTTTAACCAAAGGGAAAATAACCTTATACATCAAGAAGGAGTATGAACATAGGTTGTCCGCAAATGATATAGATATACTATTTAACCTGCACAAAGATAATGACAAATTAAAGGTTTCTTACCACGGAAGAACGCCCTGCAAAACCCTCAAAATTGGGAGTCTTGATCATGAAAGTTTTGTAGTGAGGGAGTACTGGCATGGCGGGTTGTTTAGAAAGATATTAAGGGATGCTTTCTGGGACGGACTGCGTCCTTTAAGGGAGTTGTCAATATGTGAGGCCGCCGGCAAGAGCGGTATTAAGACGTCAGAGGTAATTGCAATTGTAAAAAATAGAATTATGGGGCCTGTTTATAAGTGCCGATTGGTTTCGAAGGAGATAACCGGTGCTATAGACTTAATGGAGTTACTGTTAAGCCCTGCAGAAAATAAGTTAGTTGTACGAAAGAGACAAATCATTAATGAGACGGCAAAGGCAGTAAAAGAGATGCACGATGCCGGTATTTATCATGCTGATCTGCACCTGAAAAATATTCTCGTTCAATCTGCTACTGGCGGGAAAGATAATGTATATATAATAGATTTAGATAAATCACATCAGTATGAAAAGATTAATTTCCATAAAAGAGTGAAGAATATAATGCGTCTTGACAGATCGGTTGAGAAGATGATAAGAAGCAATAAAGATGTGTTTAACCAAGAATTTCTGTTTCCAATATCTAAAACTGACAAGCTAAGGTTTTTGAGAGAATATATAAAAGCAGATAATAAATCTGAGAAGCCACTAAGATATTACCTTCAGTCTTATAAGACATCTCATAACCTTCATAAGTTGTGGTGGAGTGTGGGAGGTGGGTAGCTAGAGGCCCGCCAAACAGCGCGTCGGGTAAACAAGAAGCAACCCGCCCGTACCGAACGGTACCTGCCCGAATAGGTACAGGCGGGCGTTCGGGCGGGGAGGCTAACTAGATATTAGCAGAATAAAGGAGGGGGTAGTGATAATATCATACATCGTTGGGATTATTATTTCATACCTGATCGGGGGTATTCCTTTTGGTTATGTGATAGCCGTTGCAAAAGGGATAGATATCCGGACAGAGGGTAGTGGGAACATAGGCGCTACAAATGTAGGTAGAGTACTTGGGAAAAAGTATGGATTAATAATATTTGTCCTGGACATGCTTAAGGGATTTATAGTCGTGTTCTTTGTGCCTACAGTTGTCAGCAGTGCAGTAAATATCCCAACGACGACTGGCAACCTGCTGGTGGTTCTCTGCGGTTTTTGTGCGGTATTGGGCCACGCCTTTCCAGTATTTCTGAATTTCAAGGGCGGTAAGGCTGTTGCTACAAGCTTTGGAGTGTTTATATGGTTAGTACCCATATCTATAGGTATAGCATTTGGTGTCTGGCTTATAACCGTAATAGTGACTCGCTACGTATCGCTGGGATCAATGCTTGGTTCTCTCTCCCTGATTGGGACTATCATATTCATTGTAGATTCTCCATTTGGGAACAACTTGTACCTGACAGCAATGTCTGTAGCGGTTGCTATTCTCATCGTTGCAAGACACACACCAAATATACAGAGAATTATTGCAGGAACAGAAAAAAAGGTCTTTTCAAAAGAAGACAGTTAAGAAATCGGGGGTAGAATGTTTGTGTGCATTTAAAGATATGTTAAGACGATAGCCAGCGTGCGGCGTCTTTTGCCCAGTAAGTGAGTATGATGTCTGCGCCTGCCCTTTTGATACCTGTCAATGTTTCCAGGGCAACAGCCTTCTCATCCAGCCACCCTTTTTCATGAGCAGCCTTTACCATGGAATATTCGCCGCTCACGTTATAAGCAGCTACAGGGTATCCAAATTGATCCTTTATAAGCCTGATTATATCTAGATACGGGAGTGCGGGTTTTACCATTACAATATCTGCTCCCTCTTCTATATCCAGTGATACTTCCCGTATAGCTTCTTCTGAGTTTGGTGTATCCATCTGATATGTCCGCCTGTCTCCGAAACTTGGTGGAGATTCGGCCGCATCTCTGAATGGGCCATAATATGCCGAAGCATATTTAGCCGCATAAGACATTATGGGAATGTTGTCATAACCGTTGTCATCGAGAATGTCTCTTATTGCACCTACACGTCCATCCATCATGTCACTCGGGGCTACCATATCCACACCGGCCTCTGCGTGTGAGAGGGCCTCTTTAGTCAGCAGTTTAAGTGTCTCATCATTGTCAATTAAATGCTCACCACTCTTTTCATCCTTTTTTATGAAGCCACAGTGTCCGTGATTGGTGTATTCACACATGCATATATCCGTTATAACCAGTATATCAGAAACGTTTTCCTTAATAGCCCTGACAGCTTTTTGTATGATGCCATCATCCGCATATGCTTCAGTGCCTAACTCATCTTTGGTGCTGGGAATGCCGAAAAGAATTACGCCTGGGATGCCGAGAGAGGCAAGCTCTTTCACCTCTTCTACCAGTGTGTCTACGGAAAACTGATAATTTCCGGGCATTGATGATATTTCGTTCTTGATACCGTTTCCGGAACGCACAAACAGCGGCATAATGAGATCTTTTACAGATAAATGATTCTCGCGAACGAGATCACGTATAAGTTTATTACTTCTTAACCTGCGTGGACGGTACTTTGGAAACTGCATATTTAAGTTCCTTTAAAAACATATCTTTATAATAATGAATATATAGTTTATAGTGTACTGCCATTTTGTCAAATAATATATTTCATTCAGGAGGTATACACAATGCAGGAATTAGCACAATTTTTATTTGAAGTAGGTTATTTAAAGAAGGTTCGCAGGAGTGGATGGTGGTTGCTGGGGAATAAAGACCCTGAGAGTGTTGCTGAACACTCTTTTCGTTGTACGATCCTGGGATATATATTGGCAAAATCAGAAAATGTTGATGCATCTAAAGTAATTATGATGTGTCTGTTTCATGATGTGCATGAGTCCAGAACAAATGACCTTCATAAAATTGCACAAAAATACATAAATCTTGAAGAGGCTGGAGATAAAGTAACTCAGGAGCAGTTAGAACCCCTAAAAGGTTCTATAGGAGATGAGATAGCGGATTCATTAAGTGAGTTGACAACTCAGGAAAGTAGGGAAAGCATAGTCGCTGCAGATGCAGATGTACTGGAATGCGCAATGCAGGCCAGAGAGTATCAGGTTCAAGGCTATGAAGACGCAATTGATTGGGTTAAGAGAGCCAAAGACAAACTAAGGTGTGAATCATCAAAAAAACTACTCTCAATCATAGAACATTCAGATCCGAATGAGTGGTGGAAGAAGCTTAAAGATTGAATAAAAGGGGACAGGCTACTTTTTGCCTAATATATCTTGTAGCTTACTCTCCCACGATCTGCTAAAAGATTTAATCCATGCTCCCTGTTACCTTTATCAAAAAAGTAGCCTGTCCCCTTTTATCAAATCAAAAATATTTTGACAATTATTGGTTATTATCCTAAAATCTCCTGTTGTCTTGAAATTGCTTATCACTATAACGTGGAAAGGGAAGAAAAATAATGAAGACTCAACTTGACAGAGCCAGAGATGGCGAAATTACACAAGAGATGAAAGAGGCTGCTGTCTATGATGATGTCAGCCCTGAATTTATACGTGATGGCATTGCCAATGGCCACATTGTTATATATGGGAACCCTCAGAGGAAATCCACGGTTGTCGGTATCGGGCAGGGCCTGAGGACAAAGATAAATGCAAGTATCGGGACTTCTCCGGACATTGTCGATTTTGATATGGAAGTAGAAAAGGCCAAAGTTGCTGAAAAGGCCGGTGCTGATACATTGATGGAACTTTCGACTGGTGGTGATCTTGGTGAGATAAGAAAGAGGGTCCTTGACTCAATCAGTGTAACGGTTGGAACTGTGCCCCTGTATCAGGCAGCAATGGAGACTATTGAGAAGAAAGGTTCTGTGGTGAAAATGGAGGCGGATTTTCTGTTTGAGATTATTGAGAGACAGGCACAGGATGGAATAGGCTTTATGGCGATTCACTGCGGCATAAACATGATTACATTAGAACGTCTAAGGAAACAGGGGTATAGATATGGCGGTCTCGTAAGCAGGGGAGGCTCTTTCTTAACTGCATGGATGAATCATAATAAGAAAGAAAACCCATTATACGAAGAGATTGACAGGCTCATTGATATAATGAAGAAATATGACGTGATTTTGAGTCTTGGGAATGGTTTAAGGGCAGGTGCCGTACATGACAGCACCGACAGGGCTCAGATCCAGGAATTGATTATGAATTCAGAGGTTGCCGAATATGCGCAGAAGAAGGGTGTCCAGATAATTGTTGAAGGTCCCGGACACATACCAATAGATGAGATAGAGGCAAATGTTATTATACAAAAAAGGATGAGCAATAACGCTCCATTTTACATGCTTGGACCTATCACTACTGACGTGACGCCGGGATATGACCATATCTCTTCAGCAATTGGCGCAGCTTTATCATCCAGGTATGGCGCCGATTTCATCTGTTACGTTACACCACCTGAGCATCTTGCGCTTCCTACAGCTGATGATGTAAGAGAGGGAGTTATGGCTGCAAAGGTTGCCGTTCACGTTGGGGATATGATAAAGCTAAAGGATAAAGTTAAAAACCAGGATTTGAAAATGGGTATTGCCAGGAGAGATCTTGACTGGAAGACCCAGTTTGAAACAGCCATCACTTCAGAGAAAGCTGAGGAGATAAGAAAAAGCAGGCCGCCAATGGAAGAGGAAACATGCACAATGTGCGGCCCGGTGTGTTCGTTGAAGGGCGTGATGGAATATTATGAAGATGATCTGAAAGGCAGCAGGAAGAAGAGTTATACGACGGCAGTGCCATCAAATGGCTTCTAGTATCAATTCCGGTACTGGATTCCTCTCGAAAGAGAGGTCTGTCATCGGGCTCGAACGATGCCTTCATTCCTGGATGATGTACAGAATTAATCCTCCTTTATTAATCTATAGAAGTAAGAAACATGTCCATCGTCCTGTTAGAACATCCAAGACCAAGAACTCCGGATAGATATGAATCTGTGGTTAATACACCGCTTTCTTCGTGTCTGATGACCGGTTATGTTGCGTCAACCCTGAAATCTAATGATTACGATGTAGATATTGTTGACGCAAATCTTCATGGGTGGTCTTTCAATGAAACAATTCAGGAACTTAAAAAGAGAAGCTTCAAATTGTTAGGTGTTCACCTTGTCTATTTGTGGGAGAACACGGAAGATGTATTTGAGATGCTCCTGGATCTTCGAAAGAGCATTCCTGATGTACACATAAATCTTTATGGGCACTTCCCCACATTTGCATCCAGGGAGTTATTGGCCAATTATCCTTTTGTTGATTCTGTTACTATTGGCGAACCAGAGACCACATTTCTGGAGCTTTCAGGTGAAGTTGCAAACAATAAAGAGACTTCTACTTTAAACACCATAAATGGCCTTGCGTTCAATTCCATTAATAGTAAGAGCGAAGAAGGTGTTCTTAAGCCTGACGTAATACTGAACAATCCGAGAAAACCGGTTTCAAATCTTGACAATCTTCCCTTTCCTTATCGCAACGACTTCGAATTGACAAAGAAGAAGGGAATCTCTACCTTTATCCTTGCCAGCAGGGGCTGCTATGGGAAATGTACTTTCTGTTATCTGGATAATTTTTATGGTGAGGAATCATCCTGGCGGGGAAGAAGCCCTGAAAATGTATTTAGTGAGATTTGTGATATTTATGAAGAACTTGAAGAGAGATATTTTTATTTTGCCGATGCGAATTTTATTGGTCCTGGCAAAAAGGGAAAAGAACGTGCGTGTGAACTGGCAAATCTCATTATGGATAAAGGATTGAATATAAAGTTTGGGATTGAGTGCAGGGCTAACGATATAGAAGACAAAACGATTGGAATACTGGTCAGGGCAGGACTTAAAGATGTTTTCCTCGGAGTTGAGAGCGGAAGTCAGAGGTCTCTGAATAAATTCAGGAAGTTTACAACGGTTGAGGATAATAAAGAGGCCATAAACATACTCAGGCAGTACGGTATAGAGCCTAATTACGGTTTTATCATGTTTGAGCCGGATTCAACATTGGCAGATATCAGGGAGAATTATGAATTTCTTAAAGAGATGAAAATGCTGAATTCGCCGAGCATTACAGCACATCTTTTACACCACAAACAGACTGTATTCAAAGGAACACGTGATTACGAAAAGAATAACGGTGATATCTGCCCGGATTCAATAGGTATGTATGAACGTCCTTGTGAATTTAAAGATAAGGCAGTAGAGGCGCTGTCGGAAGAAGTAAATCTCTTTTGCCTTCAGGTGCTTAAGGAAATATCTCAGAACAGGGACGATGAAAATGGACAGTTTGATTCATGTGTTTATGATGAAGGTGATGCATTTTCTAAACTGAAAAATGAGCAACTGATTGAACATTTCGAACAGGCCTTGTCTTTCCTTGAATAAAGGGGACAGGCTACTTTTTAATAGTAAAGGTGTTACTCATGCCAAGAATTCCGAGAGGTTTATCTGATGGACTTGTCTACCACGTATTGAATCGCGGAAACGGCAAGCAACGTGTGTTTCATTCAAACAAAGATTACGAAGCTTTTGTCAGCTTAATGAAAGAGGCAAAAGAACGTTATTCTTTAAAACTACTCGCCTATTGTTTAATGCCTAATCATTTTCACATTGTTTTAATGCCTGGTCAATCAGAAGATTTGAGTAAATGGATGCAATGGTTGATGACAAGCCATGTGAGACGATACCATAGATATCATGGAACTAGCGGTCATGTATGGCAGGGGCGGTTTAAAAGTTTTATTATACAGAGTGATATTCATTTATTAATGGTGTTAAGATATGTTGAAGGGAATCCGGTAAGAGCTGGGTTGGTAAAGTTGGCAAAGGATTGGCAATGGTCGTCTCATGGAGAGGTAACAGGTACACGGTCAAGATTATTAGTAGATGAAGTTTCATTAGAGTTACCGGATGACTGGAGTAGTTATGTAGATGAATCTCTTACGGAAGACGAGTTAGAGAAATTCCATCAGAGTGTAAATCGCCAATCACCCTATGGAAGTAGTGAGTGGCAAAAACAGGTTAGTAGAGAACTAGGGTTGGAATCTTCTATGAGGCCACGGGGAAGACCGAGAAAGGAGAGGGGAAAATATGCAAAAAAGTAGCCTGTCCCCTTTATCGTATCTCAATGAAATAAGCTATAGCTATTGGAAGGCACAGGTTCTTTTTGTAGCTGTCGACATGGATATGTTTACGCTGACTGCTGGTAATGGTAAAAGTTGCAAGGCTATTGCCAAAAAACTAAGGACTGATCTCAGAGCAACTGAAATGATCTTGAACGCACTTGTTTCTTTAGAATTTCTGAGAAAGATTAAAGAAGTTTACAGGAATACTGATATATCCAACCGTTATCTGGTGAAAGGCTCTCCACTGTACCAGGGTGACAGGATCCACCATTTTCATAATATGTTGGATTACTGGTCAAAATTAAGTGATGCTGTCAAGACTGGCAAGCCTACTGCATACGATGATGCAGAGGAAAAGGTTGATGAAAAGAGATTGAGAGAGTTCATCAGGGCCATGCACAATATCGGTGTAGTACAAGCCGGGGAAATACGCAAAAAATTAAATTTAAAGAAATACTATAGCCTTCTGGATCTGGCTGGAGGTCAGGGAACTTATGCTGTAAGGTTTGCTAAAGAAAACCCGAAACTGAAGGCTGTAGTCTTTGACCTTCCGGAGGTTATTAAGATTACCAGAGAGCATATTAAAGAGTCGGGTATGAAAGGGAAGGTTACAGCTAAGGCAGGGGATTGTCTTAAGGATAGTTTCGGCAAAGGAATGTATGATATTGTCTTTGTATCAAATTTATTACATATTTATAAACCGGTTGAAAATCGGAAAATATTAAAAAAATGTTGGGATTCATTATTAAAAAAAGGTATAGTTGTGGTTCAGGAGTTTGTCTTAAACTCTGCAAAGACACAACCACTTTTTGGTTCACTTTTCAGCCTGAATATGTTGATGGGAACACATAGAGGCTCATCTTATTCATATGTTGAAATGAAGGAGTGGCTCAAGGATGTGGGATTTAAGAACGTAAAGAGAGTTGATCTTGACTTGGATTCAGGCTTGGTCATTGGGCATAAGTCGTAACTACAATATAAGGAGAGTTGGTAATGTATAAGAAGATTTTCGTGCCGGTTATGTTGTTACTTATTATTTTGCAAACCAGCAACTTGCTGTTTGCAAAAGAAGAAACAGGGGAAAAGGCGGAAGTAAAAACTGAGGCGACTGCAGAGAAAGAAGTCAAGGCCGATAAAGCTGCTAAATCTGTAAAAGATATAAAGGATGATGTTGTTGCTACTGTTAATGGTGAAGAAATATTTCGCAAAGAACTTGACAGAAGACTGGATGTCCTTAGACGTATGAATCAGAAAGTGACGCGTGCTGTTCAACTAGAGGTGATAAGCCAGTTGACAAAGAAAGTACTGCTTAAGCAATTTGTTGAAGGGCGTGATATCAAGGTAAGTGGTGGAGAGATACAGGGAGAGCTTGAGAAAATCAAGTATTTTTTGAAATCTAATCCGAATGATAGCGATAAGTCGCTGGAAGAGATTTTGAAAACTCAGGGTTCCAATATTGGTGAACTCGAAGATGAGATAAGGAGGACTCTGGCTTTGAGCAAATATTTGGATGAAAGGGTTGATGATGACGAAAAAAGCAAGTATTTTGAAGCGAATATAAACGCCTTTAATGGTGAAAAGATAAAAGCAAGTCATGTCTTAATTGACACAGCTAAGCTGAAAACAGACGCGGAGCTTGAGCAGGCAAAAAAGAAGATTGAGGAGATAAAGAAGGAAATAGATAATGGTGCGGACTTCGCGGAAACTGCAAAGAAATACTCAACCTGTCCTTCTGCTGAAAAGGGGGGTGATATAGGTTTCTTTCAAAGAAAGGGTGCTTTGGTAGAAGAGTTTGCTGAAGCTGCCTTTTCAATGAAAGTCGGAGAAATTAGTGAACCTGTAAAAACGCAATTTGGTTATCATATAATAAAGGTCACTGATAAGGAAGAAGGAAAAGATGTTAGTTATGAAGAAGTTGCGGATATGGTTGATTTTGTTTACATGCAAATAAAAACTGATGCCCTTCTGAAGGGATTGTATGAAAAAGCAGAGATTGAAATAACTCTATAAGTAGTTGGGTGATTACTAGTCTTTTGTTTTACTGTAAATTTCCGGGAGTTTTTTTATTAATACCTGGATTCTTTTTTCAAGAGTATGCGGTTTTGCAGGTGATCCCCAGACGATTGATCCTGCCTCTAAACTCTTATAAACATCAGAAGCCGCACCAATAATACAATTATCTCCAATTTCTATATTATCAATAAAGCTTGCATCTGCAGCTATCATTACATTCTTACCTATTTTTGTACCTCCGGAAACTTTTGTATATCCAATTAACATAGTGTTCTCTCCTATAAAGACATTATGAGCTATGTGGGAATGGTTGTCTATTTTTACGCCGGAGCTTATAACGGTTTTGTCAAGTGCTGCGCGTGCAATCGTGACGTTTGATCCAATTGCTACATCATCTCCAATCTCGATAGTTCCTACCTGGGGAATCTTTACGTGTTTGCCCTTTATTTGGAGATATCCGAAACCGTCATCACCGATAGATGTGCCGGACTGGATTATTGTGCGTTTACCTATTGTAACGTCTTCTCTGATTGTAACGTTTGGGTATATTGTTGAGTCGTCACCAATTTTGCAGCTTGTGCCTATAAAGGTATTGGGGTATATGGTTACATTATTACCTATTTGTGTATTTCCGCCAATGACTACGTTTGCTCCAATAGATACATTATTGCCGATAGGAGCGTTTTCCGAAATTGTTGCTGATGGATGAATGGTGCGTGGCTGTTGCTGTTTTATGTCTGAAACAACCTGTAGTAGTTTAATAAATGCCAGGAACGGGTTTTCGACAATGATTAATGTCTTTTTTGTTTTCTCTATCGGCCTATGTGTTACAATTGCAGAGGCCTTTGTTTCTAATACTTTGCTTACCAGCTTTTCGTTCTTGATAAAGCTTATATCGCCTTCATCTGAATTCTCAATGCTGGATACACCCGTAATGATCAGGTTTTCATCTCCCTGTACCCTGCCACCAATAATTTCGTTAATTTGATTTATGGTAAATTCCACAAAAAATTCCTTTCTTATTAGTGGAAATGTTATACTCGATATGAGTAAGATTTAGTTTATATCACACGAATACATGTGCTGTCAAACTGAACTTTCGTGTTGACAATAGACCAAGATGGAAATAGTATTCTGAGACAAGTATTTGTGCCTTTAACACTAGTTGGTGATTTCCAACAATACTATTACAATGAACCTTTATATTTGAAATTATTTAATTCTGCTATGATAAGACCTGAAACTGCTGATTGTACGAATAAAGATAAAATGGAGTTGTTGTGTGATGAGAGTGTTAAATTGGGCGCAACGATTTCCAAAATAGTTTCCACAAAGAGTATTGTGGTAGAGCCCTGGGTTCAATTGAAATGCCGTTTCGGCTGCTCAAAATTTGGCAAATACAAGACCTGTCCGCCGCATACACCAACATATAAGGAAACTCAGGAATTGATGAATTGTTATGAGAGTGCCATTCTGATAGAAGGTCAGCCGCCTGCAAAACAATTTGAAGAAATGCTTCTCAGTATTGAGCACAAGGCAAATTTTGCCGGATTTTATAAGGCCTTTGCTCTAAATGCAGGGCCTTGTCCGCTTTGTACTACATGCGATGTAGATGGTACCTGTGTAATGCCGAAAGAGGCAAGGCCGTCAATGGAGGCATGTGGTATCGACGTCTTTAAGACTGTACGCAATAATGGTTTTGAAATAAAGTTTCTGGAACACAAAAACGAATATGTTAAATATTTCGGTTTACTCTTACTTGATTAATTTGGGAATTTAATATGTGTGGGATTGTTGGCTATATTGGAGAAAATCATGCCAGGCCGGTACTCATGAGTGGGATAAGAAGGCTTGAGTACAGGGGGTACGATTCTGCCGGGATTTCCATTATAAATGGTAACAAAATTGTTTGTAAAAGATCAGTAGGATTTGTTGATGAATTGGAGAAAAAGTTAAATGGTAAATTTGATGAGGGTACTTTAGGCATAGTGCATACCAGATGGGCGACACATGGTGCACCAACAGAAGAAAATGCCCACCCACATTGTGATTGTACAGGGAATATTTCAATTGTTCACAACGGTATAATTGAAAATTATAACTATCTGAAGTCAAAACTTGAAAAAGAAGGGCATATATTTAAGAGCGATACAGATTCAGAGGTGATTGCCCATCTTATTGAAAGTCATTTTGAAGGAGGGGAACTGGAGGATGCAGTAAGGAGAGCGCTGAAGGAAGTTGATGGCGCCTATGGCCTGGCTATAATCAGTCTGGACGATCCTGGCAAATTGATTGCCGCAAGACGTGGGAGTCCTTTGATAGTAGGTATAGGCAAAAGAGAGCATTTTGTCACTTCAGATGTGGCTGCCATTTTAGAATATACAAAAGAAGTTGTTTACCTGGACGATAATGAGATTGCTGCCTTGACAAGGGATAAAATGAAAACCATTGATATTAACAACGTGCAGATATCAAAAAGTATCGATGAGATTCAATGGAATCTTGATAAGACAGAAAAGGGCGGATACGAGCACTTTATGCTTAAAGAAATCTATGAGCAGCCACAAACCTTGCGTGATGCAATGCTGGGTCGATTTGAGAAGGATAGCAATCTCGTGCATCTTGGAGGATTAAAGGAAAAGGAAAATATTTTGCGAGATGTCAGGCGTATTATAATAGCGGCATGTGGCACCTCATGGAATGCCGGACTTATTGGGGAGTATATGATAGAGGAACATTTGGGAATACCGGTTGAGGTGGAGTATGCTTCAGAGTTCAGGTATAGAAACCCTGTTATTGAAGAGGGGACTATGGTATTGGTGATAAGCCAATCTGGTGAGACTGCGGACACACTTGCCGCAATGCGTGAGGCTAAAAAGAAAGGAGCAGTAATTCTATCAATCTGTAATGTGGTTGGGAGCAGCATAGCCAGGGAATCGGATTGTGGTATTTTTCTTCATGCCGGCCCTGAGATAGGTGTTGCATCGACAAAAGCATTTACTTCACAAATTACCGTTCTATTCCTGCTGACTCTCTTTCTGGCACGGATAAGAGGAAAGAAAGAAGTTTTGAGCAGTGATTTGACGAATAAGTTGAGAGAAATTCCGGGGCAGGTGCAGCAGATCCTTGATAGAAAAGACCAAATAATCAAGATTGCGCAACTTTATAGTGATAGTGATAATTTTCTTTATTTGGGGAGAGGTTACAATTATCCTGTGGCCCTGGAAGGTGCTCTTGATCTAAAGGAGATATCCTACATACATGCAGAAGGTTATCCGGCGGCAGAGATGAAACATGGGCCAATAGCGCTTATAGATAAGAATATGCCTGTTGTATTTATCGCTACCACAGATAGAGTGTATGCCAAGGTCTTAAGCAATATTGAAGAGGTGCGTACTCGTGGCGGTAAAGTAATCGCTATAGCAAATGAGCAAAATAATGAGATCTCTGAAATGGTGGATCATGTTCTTTATATACCTGAAACAATTGATGTATTAACTCCAATCTTATCTGTGATTCCACTTCAGTTATTAGCTTACCACATAGCAGTGATGAGGGGGTGTGATGTCGATAAGCCCCGCAACCTGGCTAAGAGTGTAACGGTGGAGTAGTCACTTTTCAATTTCGGAATGCGGATTTCGGATTTTATTTAGTTTTCTTAGCTGTTTTGATAGAAGCAACAGTAATAGCCAAAAGTTCATTAGCCTCTTTCATCAAGGGTTCCAGTTTCTTAGGGTCCAGAATTTTGGTTTCAGTCAAGAGTTCCATCCAGTAAAGGGATTCGTCCGTTTCTTCTTCCACAATTCCCATCTTGTAAACAAAATCAGCAGTTGATTTAGCTCGACATGCAGCCCGATAATTTGCTCCTACTGAAGTACCTGAACGCAACAATTGTTTACCAAACACATTTTCTGTTCTCCCTTTAGACAACGATTCAACCAAGCGAATAACACGAAGTGCAAACTGCCTTGTCCTGTATTTCATATCATCCTTATTCATTTCTTATTCTTTTCCGCAATCCGCACTCTGAAATCCGAAATCCTTTATTAGTTATCGTGCAACTTTCTTTCCTCCTCAGTTAAAGCAAAAATAGTCTTGAATACTTTTTCTCCGTTGCGCGTCATTTTCTTATTGCGCCTTGCCATCATTCGCTTGGCTACCTGCAATTCTCTCTTTATGTCGTAAACTCTTGCAACGTTGTCGGAATACCATGAGAAGGATGGTGTGAATTTAGGAGGCGTACGTGTCATAAGTATGTTACAGGCAAACCCTATAATACTTCCGGTCGTAAACTTTGTATTTATGGCCGTTTTTGTGTGGTCTCCCATTATCATCCCAAGAAAAGTCTGGCCGGTATCAATAACTTTGTCAAACATTTGTGCCTTAACCGTTCCATATGTATTAGTAAGGTTACTGTTTATTGTGCCGGCTCCCAGGTTAACCCACGAACCTATATAAGAATCTCCAAGGAAACCATCATGTTGTTTATTGGAGTAGTCCTGAATTATCGTATTTAAAATCTCCCCGCCTACTTTACTGACCTTTCCAATGTTTGCTCCTGCCAGTATTTTTGAAAGAGGTTTTATGACGACATTGTCTCCAATAGATACAGGGCCTTCAATCACTGAATTTGAGGATATTTTAACATTATTGCCAATGTATATTGGGCCATTTTCTGCATCGAGAACACAGCCTGGCTTTATTACAGTGCCATTTCCTATGAATATTTGAGAATTATTAATTATGTGGGCTCCCTCGTGTATTGCTGCCTGTATAAGTCGACTCTTAATGTGTGATGTAAAGTCAGATTTAATCTGCTTTTTGTTGATATCAATCAAATCCCATGGGTAGTGTACCAGCATTGCTTTAACCTTTTTAACATTATATTTCTTCTTTAATTCATCTATGAAGCTCTGATCCAAAAACTTTTCGGGAGTAAATGCACGACAGTTATTTTTAAGTAATCTTGCATATACTATTGTATTGCCCATAATCCCAATTTCTTCCTTTCCTGAAACAGAAATTGGTGTAGACATCAAAAGTCTTCCGTTTACAAACAAACATCCTTTGCTGTTATTTTTTACTTTATTTACACTGTAAGAATAGCTTTCGCTGATTAAAGCCTTAAGATATTCTCTGCAAAAAAGATTAGTCTCTGTATCTGGATATTGGAGAATAATTCTATCTAGAAAACTGTAAATGCCGCATCGCAGTTCATAAACAGGCCTGTTATAGGCCAGGGGAAGGAAATTCCGATATGTTACATCTTCGAAAATACATATGCTTTTCATTAAACACAGGATACTTTATGGAGTTGTCATTGTCAAGGTGAATGAAACTATATTTTCGTAAGTTTGCAATAAGTTGAGGAAGACCTCCCATAGCTAAGCTCAGCTTTGCTTTAATCCCCTCTTTCGCAAGGAGGGGAAATTGGGTGGTCAAAAATTTATAAGTCTTCATCAACTTATTGAGAACTTTTATATTTTCCTTGTAATAAATATTTGCCATTTTATAATAAATTAGTGACGAAAAGACAATTAAAAGGAGCTACTTTATGAGTTATAAAGCCTGGTTTCAGTGTTCTTCAGGTTGTGATGAACGCTATGAATTAAATGAGATAATATACAATTGTAAAAAGTGTGGAGGCCTACTGGAGGTACGACACGATATTGAAAAGCTGAAACATCGTGGTCCTGAATCGTGGGAGAGACTTTTTGACGAACGCAATAGAAGGACAAAATGGCCATTCGGAAGTGCCGTTTGGGGAAAGAAAGAAATGGTCTGCCCAAATGTGGAAAACAATAATGTGGTATCACTCTATGAGGGTGCGAGCAATTTGTTCTGGGCTGAACGTCTTGGAAATATCATTGGTACGGAGGACTTATGGATTAAACAATGTGGTAACTCTCATACAGGGTCATTTAAGGATCTGGGTATGACAGTGTTGGTATCTATGGTTAAGCAGATGATTTCAGAGGGGAAGGATATAATGGGGGTTGCATGTGCCTCTACTGGTGATACTTCTGCTGCTCTGTCTGCTTATTCTGCTGCAGCAGGTATACCTGCAATAGTGTTTTTGCCAAAGGATAAAGTTTCTATTGCGCAATTAATTCAACCGATTGCCAACGGGGCTTTAACACTTTCACTCGATACTGATTTTGACGGATGCATGGAAATAGTACAGAAAGTTTGCAGTGAGAATAATATTTACCTTGCCAATTCTATGAACTCTCTGAGGATTGAAGGGCAGAAGACCGTTAGTATTGAATTGGTTCAACAACTTGACTGGGAAGTACCTGACGTAGTTATAATTCCCGGTGGCAATCTGGGGAATGTCAGTGCCCTGGGCAAGGGTTTCCTCTTGATGAAAGAACTGGGCATGATTAACAGGTTGCCCAGGATTGTATGTGTGCAGGCCGCAAAAGCGAATCCGCTATATCAGAGTTATTTGAATGGTTTTGAAGAATTCAAGCCGATACGGGCGCAAAAAACACTGGCAAGTGCAATTCAGATAGGAAATCCGGTTAGTTTTAACAAAGCGGTCAAGATATTGAAGATGTTTAACGGTGTTGTAGAACAGGCAACAGAAGATGAACTGGCCAACGCTGCAGCGTTAGCTGATAAAACCGGACTTTTTAATTGTCCGCATACAGGAGTTGCGTTAGCAGTATTGTTTAAACTCGTAGAAAGAAAGAAAATTAAAAAGGACGAAAGAATTGTAATTATTTCAACTGCACATGGCTTGAAGTTTATAGATTTTAAAGTTAAATATCATGAGAACAAATTAGATGAAGTAGATTCACAGTATGCAAACACACCTATTGAACTTCCTCCTGAATATGAGAAGGTGAAAAAGGCTATTCTTGATAAAATAACTGACTTTAGTTAGTTACTCGACCTTCCCTTATTTCCTTGATGGTGCTCCTCCGTATTATGGAGCTTGGCTTTTTCCTTTCTCTGTATTTTCGCATCGCTTTGAGGATGTTTTTCTAAATCTTCTAAATATTTACGATATAGTTCCTTGTCATTATAGCTGGAACACTTTGAATTGTGCCATTTATCATGTGGTTCATCGAATATTGCGCAACGTTCTCCAATATTTAATATACAACCATGACATTTTCGTACCGGCTTACCTTTCCTCTTCATTTCTACTCCTTATCTTCTATGCAGGTATTATCAAAATTAAATGTAATTACGAATTTATTTTATAAAGTACAATATTGAGAAAACAAATGTAACTTTTCCTCTGACCTTATACTAACTTATAATTTAGTGTAAATCAAGCTGGTAGCCAATCAGTAATGTATAATTTGCTTCTATTTTTTAATAAAATACGGTTAAAAACAAAAACTTAATTAGGGGCAGTGCTGAATGAATTTACAGCATTATGTTTAAGAATAAGCACTTATGTAAATAACTATTCCCAGCGTGGCAGCAATGGCAAAAATTAATTAAAATTGGGCAAATTATTCATTTTGCGTGTCGTAAGAGTCTAATAAATATAAGGGTTAACATAACTTATACTTCTTGAATATCATTATCTTGATCTTTGTGGCAATGTATCATATCTATCGGAAAGACAATGGTATATGGCAATTGTCTGTGGTCGTATATAACGCGTCTGACACATCTTCTCCAAATTCTAATGTGCTTGACAAAAAACAGCATTTTCGTATAATTTTAAATCTAGAGACGAAAGGCAAAAAGTATGAAAATAATCCAGCATTAGGGGTTTGTAAAATAGATTTCCAACATACTCTTTTTCCTTCTAGTCTTTAATTTACGACAATGATTTTCAGCTAAAGGAAGGAGTTATTAAATGATACATTATAACTGTGATATGTGTGGAAAGTCACTGGTTCCTGAAGAAGACGATAGATATGTGGTAAAGATTGAAATATATGCTGCGAGTGACTCTATGGAAATTGATGATGATGAGTATCTAATAGACGATTTTGAAGAAGATGACGATGAAGAAGAAGTGGAAGAAGATGTGGATAACCTCGACGCAGAGGAGATAGACGGTGTTGAGTACAAGACTTTTCGTTATGATTTGTGTAGTAAGTGTCACAGTCGATATATGCAGGACCCTCTTTCTATTAACTCAATAAGAAGAGGCCGTTTCTCTGAAAATTAAATCCTTTGGGATTTCTTATAACCTTTTGTGTAGAGCAGTGGGTTTTTGAGTGATTTTCATACAAGCTGTTTGCTTGCTTAGTCCCTCTGTGAACTGGAGGCAATAACAACCATCATCGTTACAAATTAATTACAATCTGTCAAGCATGGTGGGCTTCGTTTCAAGGAAGGCATAATACTTAGATTCATTCATTCCATAACACCTCAACCCATTAGCACAGTGTTCCACTTGATATGGTTCTCTAACTAAATATTTGCAGAATAAAATAAATTAGTATTTAAGTAATATGGGAATGACAATTACAGAGAAAATTATAGCCGCACATTCTAACATTCCAGAGGTACGTGCCGGTCAATTTGTTTATGCAGATGTAGACATATGTCTGGGAAATGATATAACGGCACCAATTGCTATTGAACAATTTGAAACACTTGATATAGATAATGTTCATAACTCTGACGGGATTGTTCTGGTTCCAGATCACTTTACTCCGAACAAGGATATTAAATCAGCTCAAAATGCTAAGCTCCTTAGAGAATTTGCGCAGAAACACCGAATAAAGAATTATTTTGAAGTAGGCAGGGTGGGAATCGAACATGCATTGCTGCCTGAGAAAGGAATAGTTGTCCCGGGTGATTTAGTTATTGGTGCAGACTCACACACATGTACATACGGGGCAATGGGAATATTTTCTACGGGTGTTGGAAGCACTGATTTAGCGGCATGTTATGCAACAGGAAAAGTGTGGCTTAAGGTGCCGGAAACTATTAAGTTTGTTTTTAATGGCAAGTTGAATAAATGGGTATCCGGTAAAGATTTGATTCTTTATGTTATAGGCCAGATTGGAGTCGATGGCGCCGGGTATAAGGCGATGGAATTCTCTGGACCTGTTATTACCGATTTGTCGATGGATGACCGTCTTGCAATGTGTAATATGGCAATAGAGGCTGGAGCAAAGAATGGGATCATTGAGCCGGATGATTGTACTGAAGAATACATGAATGATAGAGCTCAAAGGGAATATAAATTTTATACCAGTGATGTTGATTGTGAATATCTTGAAACTCATGAGTACGATGTTAGCACTCTTTCCCCTCAGGTTGCATTACCTAATCTGCCAGAGAATACACGTCCAGTGGAAGAACTTTCTGATGTGCAAATTGACCAGGTTGTAATTGGTTCGTGTACTAATGGAAGGATTTCAGACTTAAGAATAGCTGCCCAAATTCTTAAAGACAAAAAGATTGACCCTTCCGTACGTTTAATTATAATACCGGCAACGCAGGACATATATTTAGAGGCTTTAAAGGAAGGCTATATAGAGACCTTTGTTAAAGCCGAGGGTGTTGTGTCAACGCCAACCTGTGGCCCTTGTCTTGGAGGGCATATGGGTATTCTGGCAGAGGGAGAGCGTGCGTTATCTACTACAAATAGAAACTTTGCAGGTAGAATGGGTCATCCAAAATCTGAAATATATCTTTGTAATCCTGCAATAGCAGCGGCTTCTGCTGTTACTGGAAAGATTACTCACCCTGAATATATTGATTAAAATCCGTTATCAGATTTAATTGTATTTGTAATTATCTATTAAGCTCATGAAGCAGGAGATTGACTAAATGATAAGAAGTTTAGAGAAGAATCCACAAAAAAAGCAGAAGAAATACATAGGAATAGACATAGGCTCTGTGAGTGTAAAAACAGTGCTGGTGAACGAAGAGAAAGAGGTCCTGGAGAATCACTATGTACGATCACACGGCCAACCGCTGGAGACGGTATTGATTGTTTTGAAGGAAATGTTCAATAGAGTTGAAACAGATGAGATAGAGGGTATCTCGGCGACCGGATCCGGTGGTAAGCTATTGTCTGATATAATAGGGATAAGTTTTATAAACGAGATAGTTGCGCAAAGCATGGCAACATCGGTACTGCATCCAGAAGTAAGAACAGTAATCGAAATAGGTGGCGAAGATTCAAAGCTGATAATGCTTGAGCCTGATGAGGCAGGTGGAAAAAATCTAAAAGTGTCTGATTTCTCTATGAACACAATGTGTGCAGCCGGTACGGGATCATTTTTAGATCAGCAGTCAACCAGAATAGGTGTCTCTATAGAGAACGAGTTTGGTAAATTGGCCGCAAAATCAACAAGCCCGCCCAGGATAGCTGGTAGGTGCAGTGTATTTGCAAAATCAGATATGATTCATCTTCAGCAGGTGGGAACAGAGACCCATGATATTGTCTCCGGTCTGTGCTATGCGCTTACAAGGAATTTCAAAAGTAACATTGGGAAAGGCAAGGAATTTGTAAAGCCTATAGCCTTTCAAGGTGGAGTTGCTGCCAATACAGGGATAGTGAAGGCGTTTGAGGATATACTCGATTTACGTGAAGGGGAACTTATTATTCCCAAATACTTTAATACTATGGGAGCAATAGGATGTGCGTTGACATTAATAGATAAGGGTATTTCTTCCCCGTTTAAAGGGTTGCAGGCAATTGATGACTATCTAAGGGACCGTAAGGGAAAAGACACCAATCTAAAGAAACTGGCATGTAACAACTATAAAATAAATGTTAAGCCGTTTAAGCTCAGTACTAGAAAGAAAACAGATGCGTATGTAGGTGTTGATGTTGGATCTATAAGTACAAATGTTGTTGTGATAGACAAGGATAAGAATGTATTGTCCAGGCGTTATTTGATGACAGCGGGTAAGCCTCTGGAGGCGGTAAGGCAGGGGTTGCTCGAGGTAGGAGACGAGGTTGGTAAAAAAGTTACAGTAAAGGGAGTGGGTGTAACCGGTTCAGGAAGGTACCTGACAGGAGAGTTTATCGGTGCAGACATAGTTAAAAATGAGATAACGGCTCATGGTACTGCTGCCGCCTGGGTTGATAAGGATGTAGACACAATCTTTGAAATAGGCGGACAGGATTCTAAATATATAAGCCTGGAGCACGGGGCAATAGTTGATTTCACAATGAATAAAGTATGCGCCGCGGGAACAGGGTCATTCCTTGAAGAACAATCTGAAAAACTGGATGTTAATATTAAGAAGGAATTTGGTAACCGTGCACTGGATTCATGCTGCCCCTCACAACTTGGTGAGAGGTGTACTGTGTTTATGGAATCCGACCTTAACCATCACCAGCAGCTTGGAGTACCTAAAGATGATTTGCTGGCAGGGCTGAGTTATTCAATAGTATTAAATTATATAAATCGTGTTGTTGAAAAAAGAAAGATTGGTGACACTATCTTCCTGCAGGGCGGAGTCGCTGCAAATAGAGGAGTAAAAGCGGCTTTTGAGAAGATTACCGGCAGGGAAATTATAGTACCGCCACATCATGATGTTATGGGTGCAATAGGTTCTGCAATAATATCCATGGAGGAGAAAACATGGAGTGAATCTGGATTTAAGGGCTTTGATTTAAGTAACAGGAAGTATGAAACAACGTCATTTGTCTGTAGGGATTGTTCAAATATATGTGAAATAAGAAAAGTAACAATAACCGGAGAATCGCCTCTCCATTACGGAAGTCGTTGTGGTAAGTTTGATGACGAAAAGAAGATAAAAAAGTCAAAGAATTTGCCCAGATTATTTTATGAAAGGAATCGGCAGTTGTACGGTCCTTATTATACCGACAGAAAGACTAAGAGTGTCGTACAGAAGCGTGAGAACGGCAACAAATCTTACGGACGAATAGGAATACCTCAGGCGTCTACTTTCTTTGAATTATTTCCAATGTGGAGGACATTTTTTACCGAATTGGGCTTTGATATAGTTATATCAAAGAATACTAATCGTGGCATAATTAATAAAGGGATAGAACATGTTAACGCCGAAACGTGCTTTCCTATAAAGGTATCACACGGACACGTTGCAGATATGCTTGACAAGGAGATCGATTATTTATTCCTGCCTAGTGTGATCAATATGACTCATGAATCTTCTAATATGACTCATTCTTATGCGTGCCCTTATATTCAGTGTCTTCCTTATATAATTGGATCGGCAGTTGATCTTGAGTCCCAGAAATTTAAGCTGTTACAGCCTGTAATACACTTTGAATACGGAGAATCTCACGTAGAAAAAACATTCCGTAAAATTGCTGCAGATATTGGTGTAAGGGGAAAGAGAGCAACAAACGCAATAAAGAAAGCCCAGGAAACCCAAAAAAGCTTCTATAAACATATGCAGGACAGGGGTAAAGAGGTATTAGATAATTTAGGTGATGATGAAACTGCACTGGTAATTATTAGTCGTCCTTATAACGGTTGCGATTCCGGTGTTAATTTAGACCTTCCGGAAAAACTTAGAGACATGGGGATCCTGGCAATACCAATGGATTGTATACCTATGGATTTAGAAGACATAGCAAAGGATTATCCAAATATGTATTGGAAATATGGACAAAAGATACTTGCTGCTGCAAGGTTTGTAGCAAATGATAAAAGGTTACATGCTCTTTATATAACAAATTTCGGGTGTGGGCCTGATTCATTTATTTCCAAGTTCTTTCCCAAAGAGGTTGGAGGCAAACCATTTTTGATGATAGACATAGACGAGCACAGTGCGGATGCGGGCGTAATGACACGTTGCGAGGCATTCCTGGATAGCCTGAAAAACGCAAGAACTAAAAAGTTTGAGAAAGAAACGAACGGATCATGTGAACACACAATAAATGTGAAAAGGACAATGTACATTCCTTATATGAATGATTGCTGTTACATGGCTGCTGCCGCAATGAGGGCAAATGGAGTTGATGCTGTAGCTATGCCAATGCCGGATAAAACAAGCCTTGAATTAGGGAGAAAATATACGTCCGGGAAAGAATGTTACCCGGCAATATTGACGACAGGAGATATCGTGAAAAAGGCAAAGAGCCCTGACTTTGAGCCTGACAGGAGTGTCTTTTTTATGGCGACAGCGTCAGGTCCATGCAGGTTTGGCCAGTATAATACAATGCATAGAATGATTCTTGATGACATTGGTTTGCCGCATGTACCAATATACACATTGGATCAGGGAGATGACTATCAGGAAGATACAAAGAATTTAGGGGCAAATTTCCGTAAGCTTACGTGGAATGGAGTAGTATTCGTTGACTATATGCAAAAGTTATTACACGAAATAAGACCTTACGAAATAAATAAAGGCGATTCAGATGTTGTATATAAACAGCATCTGAGAAAAGCAGAACACGCAATAGAATTCGGACATGATCTTCTGCAGGTTGCTAAAGATGCAAGTGACGCATTGAATAGCGTTGCAGTAGACCGAAGCGTGCGGAAACCCAAAATTGGCATTATTGGTGAGACCTACGTTCGTGGAAATGAGTTCTCAAATAACTTTATCGTAAGAACGATTGAGAAGCTTGGTGGTACGGCAGTAGTGCCTCCGTTTAGTGAATGGCTGGACTATATTGCCCATCTCAGAAGGGTAGATAGTAAAAGGGAAAAAGATTTTAACTCTCTTTCAGTAGAGTTGCTAACCGAGGTAATACAGAAGTATCACGAACACAAAATGTCACGTCCTTTTAAGAAAAGCGGAATGAAGCTTTTTAAGGAAAGTTCTATAAAGAAACTGATTTCGAAGGGCAAATCATATATCCATGATTCATATAGAGGTGATCCGGTTCTCAGCATGGGAAGAGCTGTGGAATATATAGAGGCGGATTATGACGGTATTATAAACATTATCCCATTTCATTGTATGCCTGGAACAGCCGTAAATGCCGTTTTAGAGAAATTACAAAGAGAGCACAATGATATTCCATTATTAAAACTGACATTTGATGGCCAGGAAGAGACAAATGAGGAGACTCGTCTGGAAGCGTTTATACATCAGGCATATCAAAGAATGGAAAGCAGACTGAGTAAAATAAATGACTATGCAACTGTGAATTAGAGATCCGCAGGGCGGACTGAAAGGCTTTAATGTGAAAGGTAAAAGTTGGAAATACGGAGATAATATTAACACGGATGAGATTATTCCTGCAAGATATCTGAATACAACTGATGTAAAAGAGTTAGCGTCTCATTGCATGGAGGACATTGATCCTGAGTTTGTTAATAAAGCGGGGGAGGGCGACATAATCGTAGCTGGGGACAACTTTGGCTGCGGGTCTTCCAGGGAACATGCACCGATATCAATTAAGTCGTTCGGTATCTCATGCGTAATCGCAAAGAGTTTTGCAAGGATATTCTTTAGAAATGCTATCAACATTGGTTTGCCAATTTTCGAGAGTGAAGAGGCGAGTTCAGAGATAAGTGATGGTGATGAGGTTGAGGTAGACATAAATTCAAGCAAGATAACCAATCTGACAACAAACAAAGAGTTTTCATTTACACCATTTGCCACTGAAATGAAGGACATAATACAGGCAGGTGGATTAATGGGATATATTAAGTCAAACCACTGAATTTCCGGTCTAATGATACACCTCTCTTTCGAGAGGACTCCACACTGGAAAAGGGGTCAAGTCTGCTGTTGACTTAACTATTGAATAATGTTATCTTCTGAAAAGGGGTCACCCATTAGTAGGCCCCTGTCAAGCACAAAAAACCTCCCTTGCGCGAAAAAATGAATTTTTTTTGCGTTATCAATTTTGATGATAACAGGGATTTTAGATTGAGGTTGC
>JAANXD010000092.1 GCA_018263435.1 Candidatus Scalindua arabica
GCCATTGTAAATAGAAAAAACTTAATTGTGGCATATATCCTTCTGGGGCCTCCCCATACACCTATTATCAAGTACATCGGGATCAGCATTAACTCCCAGAACACATAGAACAAGAACAAGTCAAGAGATATAAACACTCCCAGCATACCTGTTTGCAATATAAGCATCGCTATCATGTACTCTTTAATCCTGTTGGTTATGTTCCATGAGGCCAGGATACAAATAACCGAAAGAAAACTAGTCAGGAGGAATAGGAAAAGGCTTATGCCGTCAATCCCTACATGATAGCTGATACCAAATTCTTTTATCCAAGGTATATTCTCGACAAACTGGAATTCAGCTGTGCCTAATTTAAACTTGAAGAACAGAGGCAGCGAAAGTATAAAATCGCCTATGGCAACAACTAGTGCAATACGTTTAATTTTCTCCTGTTTTTCTCCGTTTACAAACAGAAGCCAGATTGCCCCGAAAAATGGTAAAAACGTAACTATGGTAAGTAAATTCATTATATGAAACCTTAAGATTAAAAACGCTTATAAAAGTATCAGTGAACAAACAATTATGATAACTCCACCCAGTAATATAGATAATGCATAATTGCGTACATATCCAGTCTGGAAGAGCTTTAATACCTCAGCTTTTAATTCGACAATCCTGGCAATTGCATTGACGAAACCGTCTATAATCTTTACGTCTACAATTTTCCAGAGAATAAACGATGTTTTCACTGTCGGGTTAACAATAGTTGCATCATATATTTCATCAACATAATATTTGTTATAAATAATAGTATAAACTAGCTTAAACTTCCCAACTATCTTAGCAGGCAAATCTGGCTGTTTTATGTACATCAGGTACGCTAATAAAATACCTGCGACGGCAATACCGGTCGAGATTCCCATCATGGAAAACATCATGCCGGCTGACGCATGATGAAGAGAACCCCCATCAACAGCTCCGTGGTGTCCGCCGCCTATAACCGGAGCAAGAAAATTATTTATCGCGCTCGCAGTCGGAAAGCCTATAAACCCACCAAGAATAGAAAGAAAGGCCAGTACGAGCAACGGAATGAGTATAATCATAGGAGATTCATGGACATGCTCCTCAACATGCTTAGTCATATTTGATTTTCCATAGAACGTCATAAAAAGCAGTCTGAACATATAAAAAGCCGTAAGCAATGCAGCAATAGCTCCTAAAGCCCAAACGAGTACCCCCCCCTTGGTAAATGCCTCTAGCAATACTTCATCCTTACTGAAGAACCCTGCAAATGGCGGTATTCCGGCAATAGCAAGTGTCCCGATTAGAAATGTTGTGTACGTTGTAGGCATGTACTTTTTTAAACCACCCATTTTTCTCATATCCTGCTCACCACCCAACCCGTGTATTACACTGCCTGAACCAAGGAACAACAAGGCCTTAAAAAAAGCATGTGTAACCAGATGGAATATACCCGTTACAAATGCTCCCACACCACAGGCAAGAAACATGTACCCTATCTGGCTGACTGTGGAGTACGCAAGAACCCTCTTAATATCATTCTGGGCAAGACCGATAGTTGCAGCAAATAACGCTGTAACCCCTCCTATTACAGCCACAACCGTCAAAGAAAATGGTGATAGAGTATACAGTACATTACATCTTACAACCATGTAAACGCCAGCAGTCACCATTGTCGCAGCATGTATAAGTGCGCTGACCGGGGTTGGACCTTCCATGGCATCAGGCAGCCACGTATAGAGTGGTATTTGCGCAGATTTACCAACTGCACCTACAAATAATAAAAGTGTTATCATTGTCGCTATAGAACCACCCATTTGTAAATGTTCAGGCGCAGCATGAAAGACTGTCGTAAAATCTATAGAATTAAATGTGACGAAAATCAACATTATGGCAAGAATAAAGCCGAAGTCACCAACACGGTTTACTATAAATGCCTTCATGCCTGCACTGGATGCAGACTTCTTTTCGAAATAGAAACCAATTAACAGGTATGAGCACAAACCGACACCCTCCCAGCCTATAAACATGAGTAGGAAATTATTTGCCAGGACAAGCAGCAGCATTGAGAAGGTAAACAAATTCAGGTATGTAAAATACCTGTAGAATCCGTCATCATCAAGCATGTACCCGACAGAATACACATGGATAAGGAATCCAACTCCCGTAACCACCATTATCATCACTACAGAAAGCGGGTCTACCTGTAAGCCGGCAATCGCTTCAAACGTACCAGAACCTATCCATGTGAAATAGTCTTTCTCAAATACTCTATGTTCAGGAGCAAGCTGCAGCAAGTCAATGAGTACGAAGAATGAAAGAATGAATGCTATTCCAATCGATGTGCATCCGATTATACCGACTACAGACTTACTAAGTTTCTTGCCTAGTAATCCGTTTATGATGGACCCTGCTAGCGGAAACAGTAGTACGAATCCGATCAAATCCAAATATGAGCACCCAAAGAAATATGGCATTGTTCTATCCTTTTACCACTTCATTAAGTTAATATCATCAACATTGACAGTCGCTTTATTCCTATAAATAGCGATTATTATTGCAAGCCCTACTGCCGCCTCTGCTGCTGCAACAGTCATAATGAAAAAGACGAAAATTTGACCATCCATAGAATTCAGTTGACGAGAAAATGTAATAAACGCAAGGTTTACTGAATTCAACATTAATTCAATACACATAAAAATAACGATGGCATTCCTTCTGATTAAAACACCTACTGCCCCTATCGAAAACAGAACGCCTGACAATATTAAGTACCAAGTCAATGGAATCATTATACCTTTTCATCCTCAACAATTCTTTTTTTTGCTAATATTATTGCACCGATAATTGCCACAAACAACAGGATCGAAGCAATTTCAAAAGGAAAAACGTACTTAGTAAACAACATTTTACCTACAAGCTGAGTATTCCCGATCTGACTTATAATTTCCGGAGTATACTCACCTTTGGTACCTTGTAAAACGGTTTTCAAGGTCACAGCACCAATCATAACGACCAGTATAAATCCCAGAATAATGGCTGAAGGTTTTTGAAAAAACAGATTGTCCCTCGCCTCTCCTTCATCCGCTTTACTTAAATTAAGCAACATTATTACGAAAATGAAAAGTACCATTATAGCGCCTGCATATACCATTACCTGTATCGCAGCAATAAACTGTGCGTGTAGCAAAACGTACAATACTGCCAGGGAGACCATTGTTTGAATAAGAAAAATTGCACTATAAATTGGATTCTTCTGAAAGACTACGCAAAGTGCACAGGCAATCGTTATTAAACCCATTATCAAAAACAGTAAGCTTTCCAGCATAGAATGTTACCCTAGAATTAGTTATTTTTTCTTCTTTAACGGAACTAACAATTTTTCTTTATTGTAAATATGATCCTTAGCATTCTCAGAAACCAGCTCATAATCCTGCCTTAAGAATATAGCCTCCTCTGGACATACTTCCTCGCAGTACCCACAGAATATACAACGGAGCATGTTAATTTCATAAGTCTTTGCAAAACGCTCTCCCTGTTCATTTTCATCACCTTCAAGTTCAATGCATTCTGCAGGGCAAACTGTGGAACAGAGACCGCATGCCACACATTTCTCTTTTCCGTTTTCATCCCTTTGTAGTTCGTGTAAGCCCCTGAAACGCGGATAAGGAGTCCACTTTTCGTCAGGATACTGCATCGTAATTACTTTAAAGGGGTTCAAGTAATGCTTTAAAGTAAGCGCTAATCCCTTTATTAATGGCATTATCATACTACCTTTTCCTCACAACTTAATGAATCACACCAAGACAATTACAATCCCTGTTATTAAAATGTTTGCTAATGCAACCGGAAGCAGGATTTTCCATCCAAACTTCATTAGCTGATCATACCTGAATCTGGGGTAAGTTGACCTCAACCATATGAAAAAGAATATGCACAAGGCCATCTTAATCAAGAACCAGACTACAGGAGGTAAAAATGGGCCTCTCCAGCCGCCAAAAAAGAAAGTAACGGCAACCGCGGAAACTGTAACAATATTAGCGTACTCGGCCATAAAGAATAATGCGAACTTCATACTGCTATACTCTGTATGGAAGCCCGCAACCAACTCGGTCTCTGCTTCTGGTAAATCAAACGGACATCTATTTGTCTCTGCAATAGCACTTATTGCGTATATTAAAAAGCCTAAAGGTTGTAGTATAACAAACCAGTATTTAGCTTGAGAATTAACAATATCTACAAGGCTTAGTGACTGAGAAATCATAATAACACCTATCAGAGACAGGCCAAGTGAAAGTTCATAACTTATCATCTGAGCAGAAGATCTCAATGCACCAAGCAAAGAATACTTGTTATTAGAAGACCAGCCCCCTAGTATGATACCATAGATACCTACCGAAGTAACAGCAAGGACAAAGAGTATGCCAATATTTATGTCTGTTATTACCATATCAATGCTTCGTCCTAATATGCTTATCGTGTCCCCAAAAGGAATAACTGCTATGGACAACAGTGCGGGAACTGTGGCGACCACGGGTGCCAGGACGAATACAATTTTACTGGCATGCGCGGGAATGATGTCTTCTTTGAAAATTAATTTGAGTCCATCTGCAATAGGCTGAAGTAATCCATGCCACCCTACTCTCATTGGCCCAAGCCTGATCTGCATATGAGCCATTACTTTCCTTTCCACCCAAATAAGGTAAGCAATGATCAGCAATAATACCCCAATGACTACGGCTACTTTAATCACTGCGAGTACAAGAAATATAAGTGCTTCCATCATTATCTAATTCCCCTGCTAGAGACTAGCTATCACTCTCTTGTTGCATTCTTTGGCCGCAACATTCCAATATGCCAGTAGTTTCATCTACTACACTTACCTTCTGCCCGCATTCCTTGCAAGCGTAAATCACGCCGCCCTGTGGTTTGGGGTGCACCGATGTCCAAGTCTCCATCATGCTCTTCTCGGCAACATGTTTCATTTCCTGCCCGCAACAGACAAGCACTCCAAATCCATCTTCAACTACTACAACTTTTTGCCTGCAAATCTCACAAAAATATGTTTGTCCTGTTTTCTTCATTTTATACTAATTTGTTTTAGAAATTCTTACTGTTGTATATCCGTCATCACGCAGATCATTAATCGGTGCCCACTCATAATCCTCTGAAACAAAGACGGCACCTTCCGGTACCCTGCCCGTAACCTTTGCCTTAAGCTTCATTTTTCCTTGAGCAGACTCAATTTTAACCGTATCTCCGTCCGCAATATTCGTCTTCTGTGCATTTTTTCTGTTAATTTCTACAAAACATTCAGAGGCAAGAGAAACAAGTGAACTCGAGTTTCTTGAGTATGTCCCTTGATGCCTTAAACTGTAACCTGTTAACAGTATGAACGGATAATCTCTGCTCCTCTTTACAGCAGGAGATCTCTTTTGGGAAGTCTCAAAATAATACTCTAAGGGTTCGTATTCATCGTATACTGAAGATACCCATTGAAACCCATTCTTTTCCAAATTATTATTTTTGATTCCTTCATATATCGAAACACATTTCCCTATTTCATCTTTAATTGGTTTAGGAGATATATAATAATATGGATGCCCCATTTTCTTTGCCAACTCGCACACAATCTGCCAATCAGGCCTTGATTCTCCCACCGGCTCAATAACTTTGTTTAACCTCTGCACGGTCATTCCCATATTAGTAAATGTACCTTCCTTCTCAACATACGTTGATGCAGGGAAAACAACATCTGCCAATTGCGCGGTTTCCGTCAGGAAGCTATCCTGGACAACGACAAAATCGGCTTTCTTAAAGGCCGCTTTCGACTTTTTACCGTTTGGATAACTCACGATGGGATTTTCTCCCATGACATAGAGCGCTTTAATCTTACCTTTCGCGGCAAGATCAAAAACATTATCTGAATCTTTCGCAGAAACATCATCGGATAATTTCACATGCCACGACTCTTCAACCTTTTTCCTGTTTTCCTTATCATTTATATCCAGATATCCGGGCAGATAGTCTGGAACAACTCCCATATCATTTACACCTTGGGAATTATTATTAGCCCTGGAGAACACAAGTGAAACCTTATCAGAACCGCCGGCATTTACCAACGCACAAAGGTCCATCAAAGCCCTGATCGTATTCTCAGCCGAAGGATCTTCTTCTATATCCTTACCGCAGATAATATAACATTTTCCAGGTTTTGCCAATAAACCGGAAACACTCTTTATAGCCTCCTCAGATACATTTGTAAGAGCAGAGGTCTTCCTTATACCTACATCAGATTTCTTCAACAATGAGTACCACTCTTTGAAATCCTCTGTTGAAGATTCGACTTTTTTCAAGTTGACGAGTTTTTCTTTAACAATTATGTTAGTCAGGGTTTTAATTAGTTGTGTCTGTTTTCCTATATTATATTGCATACGAATATCATTTAAGGCTACACTGTTAAATTCAATATTTCTTGCATTCGCAACAATTAGCTTTGCCTTATTTAGCCGTATTGCCTTTCTCGCCATGCTTCCTATTACCGGATGTGCTTCAGCTACGTCTGCTCCCACAAAAAACAACGTGTCTGCCGTCTCTATCTCTTCCACTGATTCTGCTGCAATCCCATACTCAACAGACTCATTAATCAATCGATTTAACGAAGGCGACTTTATGTTGGATATATTGTCAATATTATTAGTTCCTAATACAGTCCTGCAGAACTTCTGGAACACATAATTATCCTCGTTAGTACATTTCTCAGAACCAATACCACCTATTGCTTTTCCTCCGTGCGCATCTTTAATTTCAGTGAATTTTTTTGATACGTGACTAAGGGCCTCTTCCCATGTAGTCGGACACAATATTCCTAACTTTCTCACTAAGGGGGTTTTGACCCGTCTGCTTGAATTAATAAACTCGTGTCCAAATTTCCCCTTCACGCACAGATTGCCTTCATTTATTCCCATGTCATCATCCGAGGTTATCCTCATTACCTCATTCTTCTTGGTGTTTACGACAACTGTACAGCCAACAGCACAGTAAGTACAAATCGTCGATGTCTTTTTCAATTCCCATGGTCTGGCCCTGAATTTAAGAGTTCTATCCTGCCACGAACCCGTTGGACACACTGATACGCAGCCTCCACAAAAAGTGCAATCCAATGGTTTATCAAAAGCAGTACCAATAACTGTCTTAAAGCCCCTGTTCTGATAATCTATTGCACCCTCACCCTCGATTTCCTTACACACCTTAACACATCTACCACAGAGGATACACCTGTTTGTATTATACTCTAAGAGAGGGTTGTCCCTCCTCATCGGATCGTCTAATCTCGCAGTCCTAAATCTACCAGCGGACAGTTTCAGGTCATGCGTAATATCCTGTAAACCACACTCTCCGGACTTATCACATGTCGGACAATCAAGAGGATGGTGTGCCAGTAGATATTCCATAACAGACTTCGTGTATTTATCGACCTCAGAAGTTTTAGTTTTTACGGACATCCCCTCAGCGACCGGCTGTGCACAGGAAAATCTGTGCCGAGTCCTACCACGTTCAGTTACCTCAACCATACAGAGTCTGCACCCGCCATACTGGGTCAATTTTGGATGATAGCACAACCCCGGAATATAGATTCCGTTATTCTTTGCTGCCATAAAGATATTAGTACCTTTAGCGACAGTTACATTCTTACCATCAATTTTAAGCGTTATATCACTCATTTTATTGCCATAAAATTACATTTCTCGTAACACAAATTACACTCGATACATTTTTCCTTATCAATATATGCCACTTCATCTTTCGACCCGGATATTGCATCAACCGGACAATTTTTTACGCACAGCGTACATTTTGTACACATATCAGGAATAACTGTATATTTGTGGAGCGCTACACAGGAATGTGTTGGACACTCCTTATCTCTTATATGTGCTAAATATTCATCTCTAAAATACCTGATAGTTGATAAGACAGGATTTGGCGCTGATTGCCCTAATCCACACAAAGACATCGTATTTATCTCATCGCTCATTTTCTCTAATGTCTCAACATCTTCTTCCTTGCCTTCTCCCTGCGTGATTCTGATAAGGATGTCCAGCATAAGAGTCGTTCCCACTCTACAAGGAGGGCATTTACCACAGGATTCGGTTGCACAAAAATCAAGGAAGAATCTTGCCATATCAACCATGCAAGTGGTTTCATCGACAACAACAAGACTTCCTGATCCCATCATGGCTCCAGCCTCAAGGAGTGACTCATAATCTATCGGAGAGTCAAGATGCGCTTCTGTCAAACAACCTCCTGAAGGGCCACCGATCTGCACGGCTTTGAACTTTTTCTTTTTTGGAATTCCTCCACCCATATCAAATACAACTTGCCTGATAGTAGTACCCATTGGAACCTCAATCAAACCAGCCTTCTTTACCTTGCCTGTCAATGAAAAGATCTTGGTTCCCTTACTTTTTTCAGTACCAATCTTAGAGTACCAGAGCGCGCCATTATTTATAATAAGTGGCACGTTGGCAAAGGTTTCTACATTATTCAGACATGATGGTTTGTCCCATAAGCCTGCCTCTACAGATTGAGGAGGCCTAGTTCTCGGCATACCTCGCTTGCCTTCTATAGAATATT
>JAANXD010000093.1 GCA_018263435.1 Candidatus Scalindua arabica
TGAACCTAATTAATATCTCTTTAAAGAAATGTGAGATCATAATGCTGTGTACAAATCCAAAGAAGCACCAGAGGAATACTAAATAGACTACATCCTTCATGCCTCATTTTAGCATAAAAATCAGGTTCATCTCCCAATTAGTTGACAAAGCCGTATGCTAGATTCGTACTAAGTTGTCTAATATCTTAGGCTTAAGCCTTTATAGTAATATGGTCTATTAATCTTTTTGTTTGTTCTTATTAGTAGACAAATCTGGGCTACCGTATAAAACAGAGTAAAAGAAATAATAACAATAAGGTTATCATCTATTACTTGCACTTATCTACACATGCAGATATCAGCTTAAACTATTGATATAACAAGTGTTAATATAAAGAGATTGTGTGTTTTCTCCAACTAATTGGGAGATGAACCAACTTTTTTTATGTCTTTAGCCTTGAACATTATTCTAGAAGTATGTATATTAGTATTTATACACTTTTCAGGATATCACGAATGAAGAAAGTACTCTAATAATATAGTCAGGCAAGAGGTCAGAACATTTACTGGTCCGGGGCAAGATGTCACGGCTATTTTGCGATTATTTCTGTGTAAAATAGTGTCAAGATACAATGTTATAAGTGAGAGGAATATTAAATGGAGAATGATGAAGAAGTAAGCATAATTATCGCAGATGATGATGAAGGGCATGCATCACTTATTATGAAGAATTTGAAGCGTGCGGGTTTCAAGAACAATTTCCTGCATCTCAAAGATGGCCAGGAAGTTCTGGACTTTTTATTTCAAAGGGGTAATGAACCTCATAGAGTATCAGGTAATGCCTATCTTTTACTGCTGGATATCAGTATGCCTAAAGTCGATGGAGTTGAGGTGCTGCGTCAGATCAAGGAGGATTCAGAACTGTCTAAGTTGCCTGTGATCATGGTTACTACTACAGACGATCCACGGGAGGTAGAAAACTGTCATAGAATTGGTTGTAGTGTTTACATTACTAAACCGGTTGATTATGATAATTTCACTGAAGCAATCAGGAAATTGGGACTTTTCCTTACAATAGTAAGAGTACCAAAGATAAATGAGGTAACTTAATTAAATGGAAGACAAAACAAACAAACCTTGTTCGATTCTTGTTGTGGAAGACGATGAAGGCTTGGCTCGTCTGATTGCTAAGAGCCTGAAGAATACAGGCTTTGATGTGGGGGTTGTCCATAATGGTGTGCAGGCAGTTGACCGAGTTGTTAACAACCCGGTCGGTCTTATGCTGCTGGATTACAAGTTGCCGGATATGTCAGCGAAACAGATTGTCGACACCCTTAAAGAGCGAAAGTTTGAAATTCCGTTCATTATAATGACTGGGCATGGAGATGAGAGGGTAGCCGTAGAGATGATGAAGGCCGGCGCCAGAGACTACATAGTGAAACAAGGTGAATTCTTTGAACTTTTACCTTCGGTGATAAAATGGGTCTTTGAGGAGTTACAAAGTAAGATGAAATTAGCTCAAGCAAACAGAGCGTTGGAAGAATCAGAGAAAAAATATAGATCCTTTGTGGATAACGCTCTTGTTGGAGTGTACAAAGCTAATCTAAAGGGCGACATTCTTTACGCAAATAAAGCCTTGACAAGGATATTTGGATATAAATCACCAGAAGAAATGATGTTGGATAATATACGGCAGTCACCTGAAAACGAAAAAAACTGGAAGATATTAATAGATAAACTTCAGAAGAGTGGCGAGGTTAAAAACCTCGAAGTGAAAGTAGTTACAAAGACTGGGCAGACTATAAACTTAATCCTGAGCGGGTCTCTTGCTGGGGACGTATTAACCGGAATGGCTATAGATATCACCGAGAAGAGAGAGTTTGAGAGGCAGTTGCTGCAGTCGGAGAAATTAAAGGCTATGGGCGTAATGGCTGCAGGGATTGCTCACGACTTTAATAATGTGCTTGCGATTATCCAGGGTAATGCTCAGTTGCTGCAAATTAGCGGTGGTGATGATAATGAAGAATTGTTGAATGGGCTTCGTACTATATGCAGGGCTGTAAAGGACGGTACAGAAACTGTGCGTAGAATGAGTGAATTTACCAGGATGGAGAAGGGTACGTCTAAGTTTGTGTCGGTTAATATGCTGGAAATAGTGAAACAAGCAGTTGATTTCGCAAGACCCAAATGGAAAGATTTAGCCCATGCCAGTGGCGTGACTTATGATCTTGACCTTGAAGGCCTGAATTCAGTACCGGATGTATTGGGAAAACCTTCAGAGTTAAGAGATGTAATAACAAACATGATAAATAACGCCCTTGATGCAATGCCCGAAGGCGGCCGAATCTCCTTTAGAATGTGGAATGAAGATAATACTGTCTGTACGAGTATTTCCGATAATGGCAATGGTATGTCAAAAGAAGTTCAGATGAGCATATTTGATCCATTTTACTCTACCAAGGGTGTTGAAGGTAGCGGATTGGGCATGAGTGTTGCCTATGGTATAATAGAGAAACATGGCGGTAAGATAGATGTAGAAAGCCAGGTTGGAAAGGGTACTATTTTTACAATAAGATTACCTATAGCTGTGGAAACGATACATGCAGAAAAATCTCCTGAACCCGTTAATGATATTAGTGCAAGGGCCAGTAATTATCGAGTCCTGGTAGTGGATGATGTGAAGGAGATAAGCGATTTGCTGAATATGTTTTTGAACAGACAGGGTTATAACGTTGATAGTGTTGAAAGTGGCGCTGAGGCCATTAAGATGTTGGAAAAGGAAAGTTATGACCTGCTTCTCTGTGATTTAGGCATGCCGGAAATCTCTGGTTGGGATATGATAAGAGCAACCGAATCACTTGAGAGAAAACCAAAGATAGGTTTGATAACCGGGTGGGCAGATAAGATCGAGTCCTTAAAAAATGAAGATATGGGTGTAGATTTTGTTGTTGGTAAACCCATTGACTTTTCGATATTATCCGGGCACATAAAAGAAGCATTGATAATAGAATAGAATCACAAGATTCAGTTAACAAATAACCAACACTTACCTCTAACTCTTACCACTAGTATCTAGTTCCTGCTTTTAATACAAGAATCTTACCCCATACTTCTTGTCCCTCTCTTCAATCTTCTTTTTTCTGCCTACTGCATATTGCCTCTTGCTTCTCCCTTTGCATTCTTCCTCGCAACTAGTAACCCGCAACCCGCCACTCTTTTTTCGCCTTTAACTTCCGTGTTTTTCCGTGGTTAATTTCTCTTTGACTCACGTTCATAGCGATGGTAACATGTGGCTTTGTTTTTTTCAAAACACTAAACTTAATGGTCTATAATAATATACTTACGCCTGAAAAAATGGTTGGGCGTACGGCAAATTTGACGATTTTTCTGGGAATACTCTACGCAAGCCTGAGCATTGCCGCCGTTTCAGGAATCACTTCTCTCTCAACAAGGGGATACGGGGTACAGAGTATTATCATAGGATGTACGATAGTTGGATCAGGATACGGCATCCGTTACGGAAGCAAAGTATGCTTGTACATGGCAACTGTTTTATTCGGGATGTTAGCTGCGTATTTCATGTATAATTTCGTGATAAACAAATCGATTAATTCAATAGTACGTTTTACGTTCAGTGTATTTGCAGTCACCACGCTTGCCAGGACTATTCCGGCAATGGCCTGGTTAAAGGCTTATGGATCTTCACCGGACAGGAGCAGTCGTTATAAAGACTTTTTCTTAAGGCGCACACAACATAAATAAGATAATATAGATACAGACATCAACAAGGAGAAAAAATGGGAACCGACAAAAAGAAAGTTGTCCTGGCGTATTCAGGCGGGCTTGATACATCTGTCGCCATAAAGTGGATACAGGAAAAGTATGACATGGACGTAATAGCCCTGACCATTGATCTGGGAACTGAAAAGGATCTGAGACCGGTAGTGGAAAAAGCAGTAAAGACAGGCGCATGCAAGTCAATGATCATAGATGCAAAGGAGGCCTTTATTCACTATTTCATCTTTCCTGCACTTCAGGCCGGAGCCCTTTACGAAGGAACATACCCTCTTGCAACCGCACTTGGCAGGCCATTGATAGCAAAACTGCTGGTCGATACAGCAAAGGCAGAAGGCGCCTGTGCCGTAGCACACGGATGCACTGGAAAGGGAAATGACCAGGTCAGATTTGACATTGCCATACACACGCTGGACCCATCTCTACAGATAATTGCACCATTAAGAGAGTGGAATATGACCAGAAATGAAGCCATGGATTATGCCCGGAAGAATAATATCCCCGTTGACGTAAGCACTCAGAACCCTTATAGCATAGATGAAAACATCTGGGGGAGAAGCATTGAATGCGGAATACTTGAAGACCCATGGGTGGAACCACCCGAAGATATATACAAATTGACAAAAAATGCAAACGATGCCCCTGATGAACCAACATATGTAGAAATCGGCTTTGAAAATGGAATCCCTTTAACTCTGAACGAACAGGGGATAGGTGGTACAGACCTTATAAACGAACTTAATAAAATAGCCGGTGAGAATGGTATAGGAAGGATTGATCATCTTGAGAACCGACTTGTCGGCATAAAGTCCAGAGAGATCTATGAATCCCCTGCCGCCATAGTGCTCCACAAGGCCCATCAGGCACTGGAAGAAATAGTCATGACAAAAGATACTCACAGATTCAAGGATATGGTTTCAACGCATTATTCAGATATGGTTTATAACGGCTTGTGGTTTTCAACATTTCACCAGGACCTGGCAGCTTATATATTAAGTAACCAGCGATTTGTTGTCGGTACTGTCAGGCTGAAACTATTCAAGGGTAACTGTATTGTAGTCGGCAGAAAATCACCGTTATCATTGTACGACCACTCACTCGCCACTTATGACGCCGGAGACACCTTTGAACATGAAGCGGCAGCCGGTTTTATCAAGATCCATGGCCTGCCGACAAAGACCCAGGCACAGATTCAACTTAAGGCACTGAAAGAAGGTGAAATTATTCCCTCAATCATGCCGCCCAGAGTCGAGCCGACAGATGTAATGGAGAAGTAAAAGGAATTCCTTAATTCCTCATAATAAGTTTGAAGTGCCTAAAGTGAGCTAAAGTTGTGAAAACCACGCTAAACGTGGTAAACAATTTATTTAACTTTAGATTTTATTGAGTTTTGAGTCTTCTAAATCCCTTTATCCGTGTAAATCTGTGGCTAATTAATTCTTTTGTTTTTCTTTGCGTACTTTGCGCCTTAGCGGTGAATAATCTGTTTTTTCCTGTTCATATAAAAGACTTATCAGGGATTAGCCTGTCGGCAGGTCCCTGTTTCAGCCGCCTATCTTTATTTGTGATATGTTCAGCAGTTCCATTTCATTCTCTACCAGATATCTTATCTGATCTTCTGCATCAAGCTCGTTCTCCGATTCTGCACTGATAATGAATATCTGCTCTCCTCTTTCTATATCTTCGCCTTTTTCTCCTATTCCAAGCTCTACTCTTACTCTGAATTCGTACATTTTTTATTTTCTCCTTTTTAAAAGATTTCAATCAAGTTTAGAAACCGTTAAAATACAAAATTAATTCTTTTGTTTTTCTTTGCTCTCTTCAATCGTAAATCCCAAATCGTAATTCGTAAATCAAAATACCTATCCTCCACCTGTATCAGTAAAATCCAATGGCCCTTCCATGTCCTTATTAAAACTTTCATGACATGCATCACATGACTCTACCAGATTATCAAATTCCAGATTTGCATTAATACGGTCTTGTCTTTTACCGCACATAATCAATTTATTTATGGCACTGTTAAATTTGTTGCTTAATACAGAAAACTCTTCTGAAACATCAGGAGTCTCAATCATATATAGTGTAACACAACTGAAACCTATACCCTCTTTGAGTTCATTAGTCCACATATCCACTTCAACCCAGTTATTGTTTCCTACTGCCCTTGACAGCCGCCTCATCGTTATAGCCGCCTTCTTCATTGCCCCTGCCAGAGCGCTCTGCTCTGGAGCGTCTGCCTGCTGTTCCTCAACCTCTTTAACCTCTTCAATCTTAACCTCCTCAGACTTCTTACAGGAAGCAATGATCGTAATGGTCCCCAGAATTAATGCCAGAATTATTAATGAATGCTTCATTTTTTATTCCTCCTTTTAGTACCTATTTTTTCCCATGTCCTTTTGTCTCGAAGAATGTCACCTCTACAAACATTTTCTCCTCCCCGCGCAATATCTCTATCAGGCAGGTATCCCCCGCCTTCTTCTGGCGCACATGGTAGATTACATCAAATACCTTTCCTACGTTCTCACCGTCCATTGACAGGATGATATCTCCGGCCTTCAATCCGGCCTTCCAGGCAGGACTTTCTTCCCGCACACTTTCAATAGCAACCCTGTGCTCCTGTTCTGTTTCTTTCTTCTCTTGCTTACCTTGTTCTTTTTGCTCTTCCTTCTCTTCCTCTTCTTTTTTATCGTAAGCTTTTCGGATAATAACACCAAGCATTACTTTTGGTTCTTTATCCTTTGCCAGCTCAACGACATTCACATAATCTGCAGGCTGGAGGGGTATATCGCTTGCAAAGAGCGGGTGATCATCTTCGGGACTCAGATCCCTCAACTCGTATGTTGTTATAGTAATGTATGGAAGATGGTTGCTTCGATACACCCTTTTAGGAATACCAAAATGATAGATGATATGGCCTCCACCCGCGAACACCAGCAGATTCCTGCCTTTACCATCCGGAGAAGAGAGATACTTCAATATGCTGTCGGCCATAACATCCTCCCAGACGCACTGGATCAGATAAAACCTTTCGAAGGCTTCGCTCATATCGGTATCCCCGTGTCCCTTCATTATCTTTTCCAGGTATCTCCTGTGATAGATGTCGGTAGTATCTATTTCCGGCAAAGCCTTTCGTTCTTCTTCGCTTAAACCCTCAATCCCTTTCCTGCTAATCTTTTTCTGGAATGCTCTCTTTATGTTCAGGGCAACAACCGGAATCTTATTGTCACGTACAAAATCCATTATACCTTTATAATGTTTATAATCATACCCCCACTCACCATCCCAGTCTGTCGAAAACAGTAATTCCTTTTCACTGATCTCACCGCCTGTCCATTTATCAAGGATATCCTGATACGGCCTCTTAAACATCTCCATGCCGACCGCTATATTGCCGCCGTTTCTCTTATAAAATTCCTCGAGTACCCGAAGCTCTAATTCATGAGATTCTTTGTTTGAATGAGACTCGCCTACATAAACAATCCTTGTCCCGTCAAGGGAATCGGCAAGCTGTGCAAAGGTTATCTTCTCACCGGTAGCAATATGAACAATATCCCCTGCGTTTATCTCAGCAGGAAAGTTCCTCAACCTGTCGGTTTCCACAATACTTGTAACCGAGTGGCACCCCATGCCCATTACAATAATTACTGCAATAAATAATAATTTTCTGTTTAACATTTGTTTTAACCAAGATAATAGGACACTGATTTTCGCAGATAAAGAAGATTAAAAAGTAAACACTCAAGGAGTTTCAATGATATATATTTCTGAAATGTAATATTGCAGAATCTGCCCGTATCCCTTCTTCATCATTGTAACTTACTTCAACACTTTCTTAGCTGTTCTGACTTTGTACAAAGATTGATCTTCACAAACTTTCATACTACCTGAATTACTATTAGTCATTTTCTGGAAAATCAACTTCGTTTTGATTGACGAATAGTTAATTTCTGCCTTTAAGTATCGTACAGTCATACGGCAATACTCTTTATCTATGTCTACACCAATGCTATTTCGGCTACATCTTAAAGCTGCAATCATCGTTGTTCCAGAACCGCAAAAAGGATCCAGCACAGTATCACCATAAAAGGAAAACATTCTAACCAAGCGAGTTACTAATTTGAGTGGAAATGGAGCAGGATGATTCTTCGTAGAAGCACCAGTTATATTCCATATTTGCCTAAACCAATCATTAAATTCTTTTTTTTCAATTTTACTTTGGTTTCTTTGTTCTTCAGAAGGTTTTCGATATCCTCCTGGTTTTCGTTGCATTAAAATGTATTCCATATCATTTTTGATAATAGCATTGGGTTCATAAGGTTTACCCAAGAACTTTGTACCGTTGGATACCTCAAGGTTTGCATTTGATATTTTATGCCAAATGATTGGGTTGAGATTATCAAAACCAATTTTCCTGCATATTACCGAAATATCAGCGTGTAAAGGAAAAACAAGATGTCGTCCGTATTTACGTCGTGAAACGCAAACATCACCTACGACACATACTAATCTACCACCCGGAACTAGAACTCTGAATACTCCTTTCCACACTTTCTTTAGTTCTTTTAAGAATGTTTCATAATCATCTATATGGCCTAATTGATCGGAATTTTCATTGTAACGTTTAAGGTTCCAGTATGGTGGGGATGTTACCACGAGATGAACAGATTCGTTTGGCAAAAATGATAGGTCTCGCGAATCTCCATGTATCAGTTTTTGATAGGTTCCATTAATGTTAATCATTCTACAAAAGTCCTAATATGAGAAGAGAGAGATTTTGCAAAGTTAGAAAAGGTAAGTTCCCTTGAAGGTTCCTTATAAATACCATTAATCCCATTAACACTATCAGAGGTAATAAATGATGCAGAAGTATAATGACGTTCGCGAACAAGTTTTTTACAAAATAACTCATATCTCTTCATATATGAAGCTCCTACAAATTCAGAAAACACCTTAAAGTGGGGTTCTTTTACACTTACCGGACGTTTTGAAGCTTCACAGTCTTCAAGCATAAAGAAATAACCAAGAAATGGCTGAGTATCTCCATTAAATGCACCTTCTCTGAATGCTGTCCACAGATCAAGAGCGCTTCCCATAGCTTCTTCTGTTCTGTTATTAAAATTGTTACCGAATGAAGGTCCAACTTGAGATTTCGCCTCTACCGCAGCGACTAAATGACCATCTTTGATAACAAGTAAATCCCATTCCTTAGTTGGCCGAAAGAATCCTGGCAATTCTAATGATTTCTTCTGGTAAACATACTTCCTTTCAATTCCAGTATCTAAGATTATATTTGTAAAAAGATTTATAAATCCATCCATTTGAGTCCCACCGGTCACGGCGCTCCTTAAACCAGCATCAGAGGACCCTTTCTTCTTTTGTCGTTCCCTTTGTTTTTTTCGTGTAACCCAGTAATGAGTAACTGCGACAGCTACCTGTTGATCTAAGTTGTCAATGTTTTTTGGCATGGTGTAATCGGCTTTTAGATATTTCTATAATCTTAGTTATAAAGAGAATATTAAACTGGTTTATTATTTTTGCAAAAGCAGTGATTTATCAATGCTTAATAAACGCCTGAACCTACAGAAACTATTTTGTAAATGTATATAATGAAACAGGTTTTGTCAATAATGATAAGATACTAAATGAAATGGTTTCTTTTGGGGGGGCGTCTTATTATCTTAATATTCTCAAACTGTTTCAATGTAATCACAGATGGTGGTTGGTTCGGGTACTGACAGACCGTCTTCTTTTAAGCCGTCAATGTGAAATGAAATTGCTTCCTTGATATTTTCTTCAGCTTCGCTAACTGTCGAACCAGTAGAAACACAACCAGGCAAATCCGGAACATATGCCGAATAATTTTCCGGACCTTTTTCAATGACTATGGCATAACGCATATCTTATCCTTTCTTTAATTTGGCTTGTTTGTAGATGCTATTCAAAGTTCCGGGCATGAGATCATCAGACAATTTACCTGGAACCGTGACACGCCCTTTTTTGACTGTATGTTTATACTGTCTATGACTACCTTTTGTTTTGACCCAATACCATCCATCTTCTTCAATTAGTTTTATGATATCACGAACTTTCATTTGTTAACATACTTTATGTACAACTATATCTTCGATTACGTATGTTTTTATCCGTATAAATCTGCGCCTGCCCTGTGAAATTTGAAGTTATTTCACTGGGGTTTATCCCTGCCCCCGTCCGAACGCCCGCCTGCCATTCGTCGGGCAGGGATTCATCCGGGCGGGCGACGGTTTGTTTGGCGGGAGCGTCCTATCATTACGGATAGATCTCCATCTTTTCCCCGATCGCATAGAGCTTACCGTCCGTTGAGGCTATATATACAGTCCCATCCTTATCTATTGAAGCAGATGATTCTATGGCACCGCCTGTTTCAACGAACCACTTCATGGTACCGTCGCTGTTTACGGCGTAGAATTTCTTGTCTCGCGAACCCACATAAATAACGCCATTGGCATCAATTGCCGGCGAAGACATTACTGAATATTTTGTTTCAAACGTCCACTTAAGCGTACCGTCAGGATTTACAGCATAGAGGCGCCCGTCTCCGGAACCTATATAAATCGTACCGTCCAGCGCCAGTGCGGTGGATGAATCAATATCATATTCGGTCTTATACTGCCATTTCAGGTGACCATCCGGATTAAGGGCGAAGAGATTCGCATCCTCTGAACCGAAATAGATAGTCCCATCATCTCCAATTGAAGGTGATGATTCAAGCAGGTAATGTGTCCCGAATGACCACACTGCCTTGCCATCAGGATTGAGGGCAAACATATAGTAATCTTCTGCACCGCAATAAACCATACCATCATTCCCTATCGCAGGTGATGACCATATGTGGTCTGCCACCTTGTATTCCCACATGTGCTTGCCTTCCGCGTCCACGGCATGTACCCTGTCATCCCAACCTCCAAAGTAAATGGAACCGTCATCGCCAATTGCGGGAGAGGAGATAATGCCTCCGTTTGTCTTGTGTTTCCATTTCAGTTTGCCGCCCGGATAAAGCGCATAGAGGTATTTGTCCCAGGAACCAAAATATATAACACCATCAACATCGATTGCCGGCGTTGAATCCACTTCAGCCCCTGTCTCAAATTTCCATTTCAAAGTTCCGTCAGGATTCAGGGCATAGAGATGTTTGTCCTGCGATCCGAAATATATAGTACCATCTATACCTATTACGGGAGACGATGATATTGGTGCACCGGTCTGAAATGTCCACTTTATGCCATTTGTCTCTGGACCTGCATAAGGACTGCGTCCCGTATGATGAAGGTCATGACGATGCATCGGCCATGGTGTGTGTGCAACCCTTTCCCCGAAGTATTGAGGTGAGACGTCCTTCGCCTGCTCATCCGACCATGCAGTCCGGACAGAAGCATATAAAAGAACACCAAGAATCATTAACGCAAAAGACAGCGTATATACATGTCTAAAAACAATCTTGTTGTATATTGTCACAGAAAAATCCCCTTTCGGTTTTGTTATTGTTTATATTTACAGAAGGAATGATGAAAACCTGCAGATGGCTGTTACTTACAGAACGCCCTTTGTCGAGGGAACCTCATCAGTTCGTTCATCAATTCTCGTCGCCCTGTCAAGGGCCTTTGCTACACCTTTGAAAATCGCTTCTGCGATGTGATGTGCATTTTCACCGTACGGAACATCAACATGGAGATTCAGTCCTGCATTAACAGTAAATGCCTCCAGAAATTCCTTAATGAGTTCAGAATCAAAATCACCAATCTTCTTTGAATCCAGCTTTGCATTGAAGACAAGTGCCGAACGCCCGCTGATGTCAATAGCTATATTTGCCAACGATTCCTGCATAGGAACGCTGACATTGGCAAAACGAGTTATGCCCGCTTTATCACTTAAAGCCTCTTTCACAGCCTGGCCCAGACAAATACCAACATCCTCAACTGTATGATGGAAATCTACGTTGGTATCACCTTCCGCTTTAATCTCCAAATCAAATAGTGCGTGTTTTGCAAACAAATCCAGCATATGATCAAGGAAGCCTATACCGGTTGATACAGAGCGCTTCCCCTCACCGTCCAGATTAAGCGACAGGCTGATACTGGTCTCACTGGTCTTTCTGTCTATGTTCGAAGTTCTCTTTCCCATAATTAACTGTTTCTTTCCTATGGCAACTTTAGTTCAAATCTTGTTTGCATGCGTTTTACAAATCGTCTGATAATCTTAGCACCACTCTGTATGGCTTCAGGGGGGTCACTGTTTTCATAGAAATTCTGATGAAGTCCTTCTCCAACCAGTATTATACTGTTAAGGCTTTCGTCTTTTAGTTCTCTGGAAATATTGGTTAAATAGAATTTGATCCCAGCATGAGTCTTTATAGTCTTATTGCGCTTTGCTGCAACCGCCTTAATAATTGTAACTAATGCTCCCCACAACTTTTCAGATGCTTGTGAATAATCCTTATCTTCAAGAAGTTTGTCTGCATCCTTCAAGTATTTTTGAGAAAGAGTAAGATATCGATTTATTCTTCCATTAGATTTCATTTTTTATCCATGAATTCGTGTTTATATAATTCTGGTCAACTCATCAAGCAAGGTGTCTATTTCTTCATCTGTTCCAACCGTGATCCTCAGGCAGTCGTCCAGTCTTGGCTGTTCAAAATATCGAACTAGTATCTTTCTTTTCCTCAGTTCCTGATAAATCTCTTTTGCCTTATTGGCATCCCGACACTTGATCATAACAAAGTTTGCCTGAGATGGGTATACAAAAAATCCCAATTTCTTGAGTGAATCTATCAGGCGTCCTCTTGTCTTCTTAATCCGGGCAACGTTTTCCCTGAATGTTTCCTGATCGCCCAGCGCTGCAACCGCAGATATCATACTGAGCCTGTCAACGTTATACGAATCCTTGACCTTCATCATACCACTAATCAAATCTTCATGAGCAACAGCAAAACCCAGACGCATTCCGGCCAGGGAATAGGATTTGGAAAGTGTGCGCAGGACAATGAGGTTTGGGTGTTTATCCACAAGCCTCATACAGTTATCATCGGCAAAATCTACATACGCCTCATCAACCACTATTACACCTTCTATCTTTCCGGCAACTCCAGACACCTCTTCAACCGGAATTATTGTCCCGGATGGTGAATTTGGATTGCATATAAAGGTAACGGCAGCGCCCTCTACTACAATTTCTCCCGGCAGAGTATAATCTTCGAGAAAATCTATAACACACTCTTCTGCATCCTGGATCTCTGACATGGTCTTATACAAGAGATATGACGGATACGGGTAAACAACTTTCTTGCCCTCTCCCACAAAACTTCTGATTATTATGGTCAAAAGTTCATCAGATCCGTTGCCAATCATAACCCTTTCAGGCTTTGTACCAAAAACCTCCGCGACTTCCTCTCTTGCACTTGTGGCAACTGGATCAGGATACAACCTCAATTTTTCACTTACCTCATCCTTCAATGCGGCAATAACCTTTCTGGATGGAGGGTACGGATTTTCATTTGTATTGAGTTTGATGTACTGGCCGTCCTCCGGCTGTTCACCGGGAACATACCCTCTCATCTTATCAATATTTTCTCTGAAATAATTTGTTTGTGTCTTAGTTTTCATTTTCTTAAATTAATAGACCACTCCTGACATATGCTAGTGTGAACGCACAAGAAAACACGGACAAACAAGTTTGTCCATGCCACCTGTTTCCTGTTTTTTATATCGTAAATCTGAAATCGTAATTCGTAAATCAATCTATGTTCTAAATAAATCTTTAATCTTCCACCCTTATGCGTACCGAATTGGCATGGGCCTGCAGGCCTTCCGACTCTGCAATTGTAATTATGTCATTGGCTGACGACCTCAGAACATCTTCTGAATACGAAATAATACTTGTCCTTTTAAGAAAATCATTCACAGACAGGCCGGAGAAAAACCTTGCTGTTCCGCCTGTTGGCAAGACGTGCGAAGGCCCGGCAATGTAGTCACCAGCAGCTACAGGAGTGAATGATCCGGTAAATATAGCGCCTGCATGTTTTATCCCGGACAACACTTCTTCTTCGTTTTTAACTATCACTTGCAAATGTTCCGGTGCCAGGGTATTCGAAATATCAACTGCCTCATTCAAATCTTTTGTGAGTATGATAAAACCAAATCTATCTAAAGACTCTTTAATCAGATCACTGCGAGGCAAGGTCTCAATCTGTCTGGATAACTCCTGCAACACTCCATTGACAAGCTCCTCAGAAGAAGTAACTAATATCGAAATACCGGGAGCATGTTCTGCTTGCGACAGCAGATCAGACGCAACATACGCATGATTAGCAGTCTCATCAGCTATTATGAGCACCTCGCTTGGCCCTGCCAGCATATCTATGCCGACATGCCCATATGCCTCTCTCTTGGCAAGCGTTACAAATAAATTACCGGGACCGACAATCTTGTCCACCTTCGGGACGGTTTGAGTACCATACGTAAGTGCGGCTATTGAATGTACACCGCCAATCATATAAACTTCATCTACATTTGTCTCCCTGCACGCAACCAGTCTCTCAGGAGAAATCTTTCCATCCCTGCCGGGTGGAGTTACTACAACGATTTTTTTTACCCCGGCTACTTTCGCTGGCATAGCATTCATTAATACCGAAGACGGATATGATGCTGAACCCCCCGGAACGTAAATTCCAACATTTTCGATGGGATCATATTTAACGGTTATCCTGGCCCCATTTGAATCCAGTGATTCAGGCTCACTTAAGCGAATATGCTCCTGAAATGTTCGAATGTTTTCCCTGGCATTCTTGATAGCGCTTATAAGTCCCGGAGACACTTTTTTATAAGCAGCCTCAATTTCAGAAGTCTCAATTCTAAATCTTCCCGCAGGTAAATTTATACCCTCAAACTTTTCCGTATAATACTCCAGAGCCTTATCACCCTTTTCTTTTACGTCCTTAACAACACGCTTGACGCTTTCTTCGGGAGACAATGGTTCGCCAAAGACCTCTTTGGTTTTTGCTTCCATCACATCTGTAACTGTGCCAGCAAATATGCTCATCCCCTGCTTGATGTTTTCAATCTTGTGCCGGAGATTACCTTCTTGTGATCTTAATATTTTCATAGTCGTTTAGAGTTTTGATTAGTTGTCTTACGTATATTCATGTTTAACATATGACTTTAAATACGAATTGGCAAGGAAAAATGTCTGTGTTCAGGGACGGTTAGGACAAGTATCTCTCATGATGTTGCAGATTGCAATCTAATTGGATTGACGTCAAAATTGTTGCCTCTTTTCTTTAGATGCCAAAGATCATATGCGTTTTGTAAGCGCAACCAATGCTCCGCATCTGGCTTGCCCAGTGTCATTTCCAACCTTAATGCTATTTCAGGAGTTATTGTGCCCTGGCAATTGATGATCCTGGAGAGTGTATTGCGGTTTACTCCCAGCCTGACTGCCGTTTCCGATATAGATAATCCTACAGAATCCAGAACAAGTTCCTTTAGGATTTCTCCGGGATGCGCAGGATTATACATACTCATAATACTCCTCCTTAATGGTAGTCCTCATAATGTACGCTCTCAGCGTTAGAATCAATAAACCTGAAAGTTATTCTCCAATTTCCACTGACCTTAACTGACCAAATACCCTTTCTGCTTCCTTTTAATTCATGCAATTCAAGCCCTGGCAGATCCATATCATCAATTCTTTCGGCCTGATCCAAGTTGGATAGTATTAAACGCAATCGTTTGGCATGCTGCACAATTATCCCTGATTTGTTCCCCACTTGGAAAAAACGATTTAATCCCTTATGTGCGAAACTTTTGATCATGTAACCATTATAACCCTTGCCGTTACACTCTGCAACCTGCAGAATACATAATTATCTAATTTATTGCCAAGCATACCATGCTTTTATAACTTCAAATTGGTTCTATCATTTTTTTCGCGACAGCCAAATAAATAATAATGCACCGTACTCTGTTACTATCCTCCAACCTCAACAGCACGTACCATATCACCCACTGATATCGGGCCCAATTGCGGTACACCCGTAACCTGAGAGGTGTTTACGTTTAGTTTTTCATTACTGAGCCTGGCGCCTCCCGGTCTTGCCGTCATGGACTCAGCCATCATAGCCCCGCTGAGAGTCTGTGCACCCTGAGACTCACGTTCTTTAGATGATGCCTCTTTCTCTCCGGCAACACAGGTGGAAAATTTATCCTGGACATGGGATACAAAGATATAATCCTTGACGTGTTCCAGTTTTCCCAGGGCTTTGCCACTATCCGGATCTTTTACCTCGTCATCACTCTGCACAAAGACCACAAAGACCATACCGTTCACCACATCATTATCTCTGCCGACGTTAATTACTATACTGTATTCATCAAGTATTTTGGCTACCTTACCTTCTATCTTCTCCATATCCATAAATCATCTCCTTTCTTTCGCCGATCTGCCTCATTATATTTTACCCCCCTTCTTTGTCAAGGAGAATTGAATTGGCACACTCATTCATAAATGGTTTCTTGACCACTTTATGCACATGCGTTATAATTCCGACCTAGCTGAGACAGACCTCTCTTTCGAGAGGATTCCAATTCTGGAATCCTCTCGAAAGAGAGGCTGATCATGTTTATGTCACGAATGATAGCTGAATTATTTAATATTTTGTACGATATTCATCATTTTTCAGAAACCTCTTAAACTTAAAAAATGCCAATAGTTGCTGGTATTGATGAAGCCGGTTACGGTCCCACATTAGGCCCATTAGTATTATCAAAGGTCGTGATGGGAATACCGGCTGAATATCATCATGAGACAAACATCTGGCATGTCCTTAAAGATGCTATTTCTGAGAAAACACAAAAACGGGGAAATCGCATAGTTGTTGGTGACAGCAAGAAGCTATATCAGCAGAAAACGGGATTAAAAATACTGGAGGAGGCAGTTCTATCCTTTATCTGGCATACAAAAGGCCCGGTAGCAAAATTTACAGATTTACTAAAACTATTGTCGGACTACGATGACAATGTTTTTAACAAATACCCATGGTATAAGGGAAGAGACCTTGATCTGCCGGTTGCATCAAATGTGTCCGCAATCATGAATTATGCAGACAACTTTAAGCACACTGCAGTCCTGCAGGATGTGAGTATACTTGATATTAAGAGCCATTTTATTTGTGTGTCTGAGATAAACAGGCAAATAGAGCTTGATGGTAACAAATCTCTGCTCCTCTTCAAAAGCTGTATAAGGCATCTTAAAGAAGTATTTGAACATTATGGTAGACACAAACCAAAAGTCTTAATAGATAAACACGGAGGAAGAAACTATTACGAAAGACTGCTTGTACAGAATTTTGAAGGATGTAAGGTAGACTCAATTACAGAAGGAAATCCGTTGTCAACCTACAATATTAATAATGCGGACAGAAAGATGGATGTATCTTTTGTTGTAGGTGCAGACTCAAAACATTTCCCAACTGCACTTGCATCAATGTTCAGTAAATACATCCGTGAATTATTTATAAAATTATTCAACTCATTCTGGCAGGAGAAAGTACAGAACATTAAGCCGACTGCCGGTTATCCGGAAGATGCCAGGCGGTTTTTGTCTCAGATCCATGATATAAGAAGCAAGTTGAATATAAGTGATGATATTTTAATTAGAGTTAAATAAAAAAAAGGAGTGTATAAAGAATGGGAGTTAATGTCGCAGTAGTAGGTGTTACCGGGGCTGTAGGAACTGAGATGCTCAAGGTACTTGAAAGAAGAGATTTCCCTGTTGACGAATTAAGGCCGCTTGCTTCAAGCCGTTCGGCAGGTAAGAATATTACATTCCGTGGCAAAGATGTACAGGTACAGGAATTAACAGCAGATTCATTTGAAGGAATAAACATCGGGCTATTTAGCGCCGGAGGCAGCATAAGCAAGGAGTTTGTGCCTTATGCTATAGATAAAAATTGTGTTGTCGTGGATAACACCAGTGCATTCAGAATGGACGAGGGTGTACCGCTGGTTGTACCGGAAGTAAACGCAAACAGAATATCGGAACATAACGGCGTAATTGCAAATCCAAACTGTTCAACGATACAACTTGTTTCAGTTTTAAAACCGATACATGACGCGGTAAAAATCAGGAGGGTGGTAGTTTCAACTTATCAGGCAGTATCCGGAGCAGGCTATAATGCCCTGGTAGAATTAAAGAAGGAAACCGAACATATACTTTCTGAGAAGAGTGAAGAATTTAATCGCAGTATATTTCCTCATCAGATAGCATTTAATGCCCTGCCTCAACTACCTCAGAGTAATGCCTTTCATCCAAACGGATATACAGATGAAGAGATGAAGATGATTAATGAAACAAAGAAAATCCTGGAGGACAGTTCATTCCGCATAACAACCACCACCGTAAGGGTACCCGTATACAGGGGACACAGTGAGTCGGTGAACATAGAAACGGTGGGAAAGCTGAGCGCCGATCAAGCCAGGGACTTATTAAGCAAGGCAGAAGGTGTCGTGGTCATTGACGATCCGTCAAAGCAATTATATCCACTGGCAACTGATGCCGCCGGTAAAGACGAGACCTTCGTCGGGAGAATAAGGGAAGACGATTCTGTTGAGAACGGATTGAACATGTGGGTTGTAAGCGATAATTTACTAAAAGGTGCAGCCCTTAACGCAGTCCAAATTGCTGAAAAGTTGATATAGAATAATAGAAACGATTCACCGCAAAGCCGCTAAGCGCGCAAAGAATACTTTCTGTCCGACTGTTCTACAGTCGGACAGAAAAGATAAAAGTAGTTCTACTACGATCAACTAAAACTATTTCTGAACAGTATGTTGCCGACAGAAAATATCTTTTATGCATTCAAAATTGAAGGGACGTTTGAGTATATCAAGGCAAGGAGTGTTCCCGGGCAGAATAAACCGTATCCACCGCTTGTCGAAATAGTAAAGGACCAGCCAATATTTGAGTTTCATGACGTAAAAGGTACATTAGTGGGATTTTGGTATCCGAGTTACATGAAGGGGATAAATGTTCCCGGTTATCATTTTCACTTTATTACTGAAGATAAAAAGGCAGGAGGACATTTGCTTGAGTGTCAGACGCAAAATGTAAGGATCGGACTTGATTATACTTCCAACTCGTACCTGGCGTTGCCGGAAGATGAGGAATTCTATAAAGCAGAATTGTCTAAAGGAAATCGGGCGGTGTTAGAAAAGGTGGAAAAATAAATAAAATAAGGAGAATGCCGGGTAGTTTTCTTGAAATTTCTATCCATGCTATCCTCCTTATTAAATTTTATGCCTTATCCCGCAGAGGTCCTGCAAGAAATTAATCTTCAATAGCTATACATTCAACAGGGCACTCTTCTGCTGCCTGTCTACAGGTTTCCTCTGCTCCGCCTGGAACAGAATCACCTTTTACAACAGCTATATCATCATCCATATCAAAAACCTCCGGACATGTTTGCGAACAAAGTTCACAACCGGTACATTCGTCAGCATCTACTATTGCCTTCATTACTTCCTCCTTCAATTAAAAAAATAATAAATTGGTTTCTTTTACTAGCAAAATCCGACCCAATTCCTTATGCAAATATATTAGGACAATCACTGTTTCAATATAATTAATCCTTATTAATTGTCAAGTTTTTTTATATAGCAAAATAACTTAAAATTCCAATAATATATTCTGGCAATCTAATCGTAGCTAAGTACTGATATCCTTTTTACATAGGGAAATGTATTGTAAAAACTAATGTGTTTTTTCTTGACAGTAGTTCCTGCGGTTTCTATATTCAACACAACAAAACGACTGAAATACATTTAGTTATGTACTTTGAAAATTTAAATCCGTTTACGGGTGCTCGCATATTGCGACATAATAGGGAAGTCCCTTAAAGGGCACGGACCCGCCGCTGTAATCGGCTACTAAGACTGCATTTCACGATTTATTTCGTGATAACAGGCCACTTCGCCCGGCTTTGACCGGGGTGGGAAGGCGCAGTCATTAGGATGACCCGATAGTCAGAAGACCTACCCGTAAATGCTTCACATTAACTCTTCGAAGGTAAAGAAGGTGAAGGAACGATACGTCTTTTATCACATAACATACTCAACATAAAACCCGGATCTTCCCATCGAAGATTCGGGTTTTTTTATTGGTGTAATAAATCAGCCCATAAAACTCCCGTCCCCGCCAGAATGCGCGTCGGGCTGGCGAACGGCTTGGCCGGGCAGGCACATAAAGACACAAAAAAACTTTCGTGGTATTTCGTGGTTTTCGTGGGTAAAGGAGGTGATCATTTGCAATAACGTTTTATAAAAACTTTTACTGTGTGTCAGATACAAGGAAATCCCTGCCGAATTAGACCTCGGCCAAAAGGAGCTGCCCCGCAACTGTAATCGGTGACGAAATCTGCAGAATACCACTGGAAAATGTAAGCCATTTAAACGGTTTAAACAGTTTAAACGGCTTTCCGGGAAGGTGCAGAGATTAGGATGATCCGAAAGCCAGGAGACCTGTCTTACACGTTTTTTTCTAACACTTTTTTCCGAGGGGAAAAGGAGGTTTACATGAAGTATTTTTATTATCTACCGCATTTGTTTATTATTTTACTTTCCTGTAATACGGTGTATGCGGCGGTAACCGATGAAGAATTTGAGACATTAAGCAGGCAAGTAAAAAGTATGGAGAAAACCATTAGCAGGCTGGAGAAATATCTCGATAAGGTTGAAAGTATTGAACCGGAGGTTGCGAGACCTTCTTCAGAAACAAAACCAGCACAAATTCAGGATATTTCTTCTGATGACAAAAAGGACATTGCTAAGGCTGAAGAGAGGTTTGAAAAAAAGTTTAGTACACTGGAAGATATGGTTTATGAACTGAAAGACAGGGCCTCCCTCATGGATGTAACTGATGAAATAAGACGTGTTCAGGAATATGTATGTCGAAAGGGGCATGTCTTTCCTGCACAGAGTGAAAATAAAAAATGCCCTAGTTGCGGCTTGAAGCAAAAGAAAAGATCCCGATTCAAACTATTTAAATTTGCCAGACGAGAGAGTATATCAGAAAGGATTTCAGCTGCAGTTGAAGAGGAACTTGAGAGACGTGTAATCATTGGAGCCAGCGGTACAGGAATTTTCCAACAATTAGTAAATAGTGATAGACAGGGAAGGAGTGTTGATAGTAGCGGAAAGAAGAGTTTTGTAGAAGGTTCTACTGATCTGCTGTTTATAGCTAAACCACTTCTTTATACTACTTTTTTCCTGGATCTCGAATCGATAGGAGGCAATGGACCCGGTATGCTGGCATTTTTTGATACAAGAAGTGGATATACATTTGGGTTTGGTATGCAAAGCATTGACAATTCAGGTACCAATATCACTGATGGTATTTATGGTATTGCTGAGATCGGGTACAGGTCTCACCTCTTTTTTCAACAGGAAGGAAACTATCGCCTGTGGGGAAAGACAAAAGGTGGAACGGAAGATAACAATGGTTTTGGCGTAAGCATAGATCAGAATCTTTCCACCCGGCTAACGGCATTTGGGCGTTATGGAGCTAATGAATCGGAGGATAATGATGCAAGTATTGAAAGCGCATGGAGCGCCGGTCTCCGGCTCAGATCTCTATTCTTTTCAAGGGTTAATGATGAAGTAGCCATTGCATTCGGCATGTTAGACATAGTTGATGGAGATGAAGAGAGCGCGGCAGAGGTTTATTATAAATTCCAGGTTAACGATCGCTTTGCCGTTACACCAAGCTTTCAAGCAGTATTTGATCCCGCTGGAAAGGGCTCTAATGATACTGCTGCTGTAATAGGTATTAGAACACAGGTAGAATTCTGAGTTTCTAATATGATACCTGTGGACGCTTGAACTTAATTCACGAAGACAAAGGCTTAAATAAATCTATTTCAGAAGATATGGCTAACTACTCGAAAGTCATTGTTTGAAAGGAGGCAGATTGACAAGGTTCGGTATACTTATTCTATTGTGAATTTCGAAAATATTTGAAACCTTTATTTAATAGGAGGAAAAGTGCGATGTTAAAAAGTTTGAAGATGTTTAATATGGGTATCTTTGTTTGTTGCATGATCACAATATCCTGGATTTTTGCATTGGTTAGTCAGGCAGAACAGGTAAGTTTTGATCCTAAATCCGTAGTGTTTGTTACCAATCGTGATTCCAGTGATGTTACCGTAATAGATATGAATACGGATGTGATATTAGACCGCATTGCGTGCGGTGACTGGTCAAATCCACATATGGCCGTTGTGACTCTGGACGGGAAAAATTTACTGGTAACAGGTACAAACTCCAATTTTGTCGCAATCATTGATTTAGAAACCAGAGAACTTTCAAAAGTCAGGCTGGGATTGATGCCCGAGCATTTTGATATTACACCTGACGGTAAATATGCATATATTGGAAATATGGCTGCAGGATGTGTGTCTGTAGTTGATATCGAAGCCAAAGAAGAGATAAGCAGGCTCACCGGTTTCTTTGAACCACACGGCATTGTATGTCTGCCTGGCAGCTCTAAGGTTTATGTCTCTAATATGGGAGCACATGAAGTCGCAGTTATAGATGTTGAAAAACAGCTGGTTGCATCAAGGATGGAAGTAGGGAGTGCGTATGTAATGGCCAGGGTAGACATGGATAGCAAGATGGCTGAAGTCGTAGGAATCGCAAATCCTACATTGACAACCGACGGCCGTTACGCCTATGCCGCAGACGGTGATTCAGATCAGGTTGCCGTTATAGATACTTTAGATGACAGCATAATCACAACAATTCCTGTAGGAGATGATCCCTGGCGTGCCTATGCATCACCGGATGGATTGAAGATGCTTGTACCAAACAATGGAGACGAAACTATCTCCGTGATCGACACAACCACCAATGAGGTGATAGCTACCTTTCCCGGTGGCGCGGATATGACGGGAGTCAATTTTGTAAACGGAGGGGAAAAAGCTTACGTCATAAGCAGAGGAGATAATGCAGTATATATATTTGACATGGAAGAGATGAGAGAAATAAAGAAGGTTAAACTCGGCTTGAATGTGAGCCCTGAGACTGCATCAACGACACTAGATGGTAAAAAGGTATATCTTGCGGCATCTCGCAGGAATTCAGTCTTCGTCTTTGATGCAGATACTGACGACTATAAGGAGATATCTAACGTCGGTCTTTCACCATGGGCAGTAACAATTATTGGTGCAAACAATTATTGTCATTGATGTGATTATTTGGACGCAGATTTTCGCAGAATTATTATCTTTAAAATCATGATAATATGCGTTCATCTGCGTCCTAAATTTAATAATGATCTACAAGATAAAAGGCCTTAAGCTATTACTATTGTTTTTCCTCAATATCCTTGTGCTGAGTTCGGCTTATTCACACGAACCAGACGGGAATGCTCCCATACGCCCAGCAGTGACAAATCATCTTAAAGAGACGGAAGAATACAGGACCACTCTTTCATATTATCCTGTTGGTGATACCGGAATCTTCGATTTCACAGTTCGAGTTGAAAAAATCAGTTCAGGATCTTATTACAATCAAGAACTTGAGTTTAAGATCGTTGACCCTCAAGGCATAGAAAGAATTTCTTACATACCCTTTTTAGATAATGAATACAATTATAGAATGAGACAGGTTTTGAAGGACAAGGGACAGTATGTCTTTATAGTACAGTTTATCCGGGAAGGAAGAGACCATGAAATAACATTTCCGTTCAAAGTAGAAGAATATAATATTGAAAACATGTGTGCATGGTGTCGCATGTTAGTAACAAATATAAAAACTGCATATTTTTTAACCCTGAACGGTGACGATAAAAAATCTTGTTGTATTCATTGTGCCTTAAATTATATAAATAAATTTAATGATAAATTTATATCAATGAAATCTGTGGATTATTACAGCGAAGAGAAAATTGACAGCCAAAAGGCCTGGTATATTAATGGCCCTGATATCATTCTTAAGGATTCAATGCCACCCTATGTAGTTGCTTTCAGTACAATAGAGTCCGCAAGGGATTTCCAGAAGACATACGATGGAAAGATTGTTGACTTTAACAGATTGAAATACGAGGTTTTAAGAAAAGAAGATCCCGAATTCTCACCGAAAGAGGATGAAGATATACTCCTTTTGGAAGAACTTATTCTCAGGATAAAAGAAAACTACTACAAAGATATTGACGTTAAAGAGTTGATCGAATTATCCATCAAAAACATAACAACTTCCCTGGACCAATATAGTTCGCTCAAAGAAATTAAACCTTCTTCTCTCGATTTCATAAGGGGCTTTGAAAGAGATGAAACAATATCCGACACAAGAATTATTAATGATAATATAGGGTACATCAAGATTAAGCATTTTGGAAGGAGGACAAAGGAAGGTTTTAAAAAGGCTTTGACAGATATAATAGATATAGACCTCCGCGGATTGATAATTGATCTGAGGGATAATCCGGGAGGAAGCCTGGAAGAGACTATTCAAGTAATGGAATTCTTTATTCCGGAAGGACGTCTTTTAGCAACTGTTAATAGTAAAGGGAAGACAAAATATTTCTCCAATAATAACGAAGAGTTTGGGTATCCTTTGGTGATATTGATTAATAATAATACAGCGAGCAGTGCTGAGATATTTGCCTCAACCTTACGTTACCATAATAAGGCAACGCTTGTGGGTACAAATAGTTATGGTAAGGGAACAATACAAAAGGCATTTCCATTAAACTACAATCATACCTTAATTCTTACTATTGGTGAATTCGACCTTGCTGATGGCGCTACGCTGCAGAATTCAGGAATTAAGCCAGATTATGTTATTGAAGGTGATGAGGAGCAAATAACATTTGCAATAGAACTCATTGAGAAATGGAAAGGAAATTCAAATCAATAAGGTAGTTTATGTCCCGGAGGATTGAATGAACGTCAGGCGGACGGCACAGGCAGGCATAGTCATTACCAGATTATAATCCAGGAAATCGAACACTATTTTACAGCCCCAGCCTCCACGAGCAAACTAGTGATCTTTTTTTGATCATTTATTTCTGCCGCAATCTTAAGAGCTGTATTACCATCCTTATTTTTCACACTCACATCAGCCCCAGCGTTTATCAAGGCTTCCACCATATTTACTTGCCCATGCCATGCAGCAATTATCAGGGCAGTGTCGCGTTTCCTGTTCTTCGCATTCACATTAGCCCCTGCATCTATAAGGATCTTTGCTATATCAACTTTACTACCGGCGGCTGCATGCATCAGCGCAGTATTGCCATTTTCGTCTTTTATATTTATATTTACATCCCCACCTTCAGCCAGTACACTCTTTACAGTATCAGTATCACCATTGATTGCTGCATACTTCAAGCGTACTACCTTACTGTCCATTACGCATCCGGATACAAGTATGATTGTGACTACTCTTAATAAGTATTGTACAAATCTGAATTCCATCATTTTAATGCCAACCAGACTAATAGGTAAACTTAGCAATACAGCCCATGACGAATTACTGTAATTGTCTTGTTTCTTCGGAAAGCAGTTATAGAAGTCCGGAATCTTCTGCAAATTAGAATACTGGAATAAAGATATGACGAAGCAATAATTCTTTCCTAAGTAATCACTGATATGAATACCTTGAACAATCCCAAAGCTGGAGTACCGAGAAGATATGAGTTCAAACTACACGGCTGGATAGGCATCTTCTTAATCTTATTTGCAGAATCTGGCGTCATCCTTCAACACAATTTTTACTTATCACACCGTATAAGTATATGGACCACACCCTTATGCTGGTGGGGATACATCTTTTTGATCGATGCTATAATCTTCAGACTAAAGGGTAGCTCGCTCATCTGTAACAGAAGAAGAAATTTTCTGCTTCAGCTCCCCCTCTCCATATTGATCTGGCTGATGTTTGAGGTTTACAACCTGCACCTTGCTAACTGGAAATATGTTGGCCTGCCGACTAACCCGGTAGAACTTTATTTAGGTACAGGATTGTCATTCGCAACTATAATGCCCGGACTGTTCCTAACGTCAGAACTTCTGAATACACTTCGTATCTTTGATAGATTTCATATAGCAAAACTTAAAGTAACAAACAGGATAATTTATGGGGGAATTGTACTTGGTTTCTTTTTTGTAATAGCTCCATTATTACTACCGGAAAGTTCTGCAAAGTATCTATTCGGCCTCGTATGGACAGGCTTTGTGATGCTGCTGGAGCCGATTGTATACTCAAGCAGGGGAGATTCACTGTTAAGGGATTTAGAGAATGGAACTTTAAAAAGAATACTCTCGCTGTTTACGGCCGGATTTATCTGTGGATTCCTGTGGGAGTTCTGGAACTTCTGGGCAGCATCAAAATGGGTTTATACTGCACCCTTCATGCAGGACCTTAAGATATTTGAGATGCCTGTTGCAGGTTTCCTGGGCTTTGGCCCCTTTGCCTGGGAATATTTCGTTATGTATAATTTTGCCAGGTTATTGTTGAGAAGAGATTCAGATAAATAACGAGCTTTTATAATCCAAGAAATCTAATCGCTATTCCACAAAGACATATTGTAGCCCCTGCCAGGACATGAGTGTACCGTTCCAGCCTTCCCATAGGTAGTAGATTTGCGCCCAGAGACAGGAGTATGACTATACTCAGCATAGTCATAATCGTTACTACACCGAAGACACCCGTTACCAGCACCAAACCAAAAGCGCTGTTCTTTGCCGCCGGGTATATCAGCAACGGGATCAAGGGTTCACAAGGCCCGAATACAAAGATTGTAAAGAGTATCCATGGAGTAAGGTTCGTTGCCTTTTCCCCCTTATGGACATGTAATTGATCTTCATTATGTTTGTGTTTATGTTTGTGAATCGGCATACTCACGTCACCATGCGCATGCCAGTGTTTGTGCGACCTGTTCTTTCGCGCCATGAATACTCCCCATACAAGATATCCTGCTCCAAACGTTATAAGCAACCATGCCGCAATTCCACCACGGAATGATTCTACTGCCCCTAACTTATTAATAGAAATCCCCAGGGCGATACCTATAATGCCTAATACAACAGAACTAAGCACATGACCTGCACCACACAAAGCGGTTATATATGTTGTTTTGACCAGAGACCATTTCTTTGCCCGGGACATCACAATAAACGGCAGATAGTGGTCAGGGCCAAGCAGTGTATGAAACAGGCCTATAGATGCAGCCGTAATGGTGATAACGGTTAATTCGTGCAATTTTCTAATTCCTTTAGTAGCATATAAATAATTTTAGTAGCACTTTCTCGTTAAAAAAATATTCAGCGTAAATCTTTACCCAAAGTAGCAGTTGTCAGCTTCCCGTGCTTTACACCTTTAGTGCCGATAAGTCTGTCGGCTATTATCTTAATTTCCCTGGCTTTTCCCTTAACGACCAAAACCTCCAAACAGTTATGGGCGTCGAGGTGAACGTGTAAAGTAGAAATCATAGCGGTATGATATTTATGCTGAATACTTGTAAGGATATCAGGTAATTCACGTTTGTGATGATTGTATATGATTGTAATGGTACCGACAGTTTCTCCTGTTCCAACTTTCCACTCTTTTTCAACCAGATTATTCCTTATCAGATCCCTGATAGCCTCTGACCTGTTCGCATAACCTTTTTCATTAATATACTTGTCAAATTGTTTAAGAAGCTCGGAGTCCATTGAAACCCCAAACCTGACGGTATCTTCCATAATTCAAATCTGTTCTTACCGTGTTATAATTACTAAAATTGTAACACTATTTACATAAAAATCAATGGATATTTTTGCCATTCCTACCTCATTCTACATATGAAAAAGGTAGCCGTGCTCAACAGGTTGAGGAAAACTTATAAAATATTAACCACCCCGTTTCCCCTCCTTGCGAAGGAGGGGATTAAGGGGAGGTTTTCCTCAACCAAAAACCTTCAAAATATAAAATAAATGATATTACCCGGGCCTGGTCTTCTTCCGTATTTTTGTCTTGATGTTTCATTGGATTGTATCTATATTGTTTACAAACTTAAAATACTCCTTGGAGGCATCAATATGGCAGACACACACTCACTTGACATTGTATGTAAGGTAGAAATGCACGAGGTTAAAAATGCTGTCGACCAAGCCAGAAAGCAACTGGCGGTAAGATACGATTTCAAGGGAAGCAAGTCATCGATTACCTTAAACAAAGAAGATTCAATAACTTTGATTGCCGATGATGATTATAAGCTCAAAAGCCTGACAGATATATTAAAAGAAAAACTCGTGAAGAGGGAGATTCCCTCAAAAGCACTTAATTTTGGAAAGACCGAAAATGCACTGGGAAACACCTTAAGACAGGTTATCACTTTTCAGTCAGGGATTCCTATGGACAAAGCTAAAGAAATCGTCAAATTTATTAAAGGCATGAAAATGAAAGTACAGTCACAAATACAGGAAGATAAGATTCGGATATCAGGAAAAAAGATAGACGATCTACAGACAGTTATGCAGTCAATCAAGGATCAGGATTACGACTTTGCTGTACAATTCGAGAATTACAAATAGACACAAATTAGCACGAAAAAAGAAGTATGGTTTTTATTTAATTCGGACAAACTTGCTCTAGATCCTAACCCCTACCTTTTTAAATTCTCTCTCGCTGTACAACATCACATAATCATCCAGACCGGTTTTTTGTTTTATACTTTCGATAACGTTTTCACACTCTTCATCTGTGTAACCGTGGATCATAGTAAAGACGTTATACTCCCAACCTGGAAATGTCGGCCGTTCATAACAGTGCGTTACCTCCTCAAAGGCCGCCATAATCGGCCCACATTCTTCAACCCTCTCACTCGGCACCTTCCATACCGTCATGGCATTGGAATTTATGCCTATCTTCCTGTGAGCGATAGAGGCTGCAAGGCGCCTTATCTTCCCGTTTTCCAGCAGTACCTTTAACCTTTCTATTACTGCATCCTCTGTCATACCAAGTCCATCAGCTATGTCTTTATATGGGGTCTTTGTCAGGGGCAAACCGTCCTGCATATATTTTATCAGCTTAATGTCTAAATCTTCTGTCATAAATAGTCCTTTTCAATATATTTCATCATTCCAGCAGGAAAAACAGAATCAGTATATCTTGAATTTTACGCCTATCTTAAATTTCCTTGTTGTCGGCAGCATGCGAACTTCAAAACCTGTACGACTCTCTATCTCTTTAATATTTTCTTCAAGCTTTTCCGGTGATGGCGCCGACATCGTAAACCAGATATTGAGAGGAAGTTCTCTGTTCTTCCCTTTTCTCAGATAATTATGAGAGACGCCACTATACCCGTTTATTACCTCGGCTACATCTTCTATTCTGTCCTCCGGAACCTGCATCGCCGCAAGTGTTGCAGAGTTTCCAACAGCCTGGGTATTTATGATAGGAGCAAGACGGCGAACGTATTTCTCCTCAATCATGGACTTTACCCTGTCAATAATCAGGTCTTCATCAAGTTCCAGTTCTTTGGCAAGGTCAAGAAACGGCCTGTGTGTTAACGGAAGATTTGTTTGAAGCCTCTGAAGTATTTTCTTATCAGTTTCGCTTAATGCCATGTTGTTAAATTATCCATCTTTTAGAAAGAACTTACGCGACTGTTTTTGTCACGCCTAACTTGGATAAACCAGAATAACAGGAGTTTAGTAAATTACAAATCTCAAATAATAAATCCCAAACAAATTTCAAATCACAATGCCCGAATGACCAAAACCAGACTTCGGCGAACTCAATCGAGCCGTTTGCTCGCCCTGTTAAATATATCTTTGTATTTTATTGGTCTTTATGAAAAATGTAACTTTTGAAAGTTGTAGCAAAGACCTCATCCAAATAATTTAATAGGGTAAAGAATTTTGTGCTTGTTTATTGGTATTTGTTTGCTATTTGGAATTTGTCATTTGGTGCTTATCAGACATCCTGAAAACCTCTATTAATAAATATTTTGCCAAAAATGGTCAAAAAACTTTCATTAAGTGCCTAATTGTTCATTCCAGAATGCACAACCTCTTTATCGTTTACATTTTTCTGTGAAATATTATTCTTATCCCTCAGCCTTTTTTTGAATTCATCAATACCAATTTTCCTGACCAGTTCTCCAAAACGCTTTTCTCTCTTCTCATTCAGTATTGCCTCTACACAGACATCAAGGGCATTGAGTACTTCAGTCTCATCTGCAAACTCTGTTAGATCTTCTGCAAATATGGGATGTCTGCCCAGCTTTCCGCCAATCATCACACGGAAACATTTCTTCTCTGTCTTTATAGTACCGGTAGGACAAACCTCAGCACAAAGACCGCAGTGTACGCAGCGATCATAATTAATCGTGACAACCCTTTCCTTGTTTTCAGGTTGTCCGGAATTTCCCTCACTGGCCTCCACCATACTTTCATTTGACATTCCCGTGATCCTGATTGCGCCTTCCTTACAGGCCCTTAAGCAATTTCCACATCCATTGCATGCAAAATTCTCATCGACATATACCTTTGCCCTCACATGTAAACCAAAATCCCTTATCTGAGGCATGGAACAGCAATTCGGACAACTGGCTATCGCAATCTTCAGTCTCTGGTGAGGGAGGATCTTACCATCAATTCTCTTTATCAGTTTTTTACTGAATTCCACCTCTTTGAGCCTGTCCTTTATTTTCTGTGAAATTCCTTTGATTTCTGCTATCAGAAACGGACAATCTACATCCTCTCCACGACATATATCAACATGGTACATCGTGGGATATCCATCTTCCTCTTCATATTCATCAGACCTTTTCAGGATTTCAAACTTATCGTCACCTGCTTCTACGTCTAAAGAGAACGGATTTGTGTTTACTGTACCTTTTTTATTTTTAACACTTCCTGTTCCCATAAAGCTTGCCTTTGCATCCTCTACATCCTCTACAGAGACAATACTCTTTCCCTTTTCACTTGCATGCTTCTCTATCTTTGAACGTGCTAGCTTTCGTACAAATATGGGTATTTTCTCAAGCCTCATACTCGCCTCTTTATCCCACTCCATAAAGCTACAACTCCCTTTAAAAACAGAAAATTACAGAAATAATATCTTTTGTGTTCCGTGTAGCAAAAAAATCAAAACCTTAATTATATTTTAAACAAAATTTTAGTCAAACAAAAACTAAAACTAAGAACACATTAATTTAATCCCTTGGATCTTACACAACAACATAACCTCTATCTGTATTTCTCTTTTCCAATAGAATATTTAATTGACACAATAGTGCTATAATAATATATTAATAATCATGATTTACCAGATAAAGGTACTATAATACAGCGTTTAAGCTGTATAATCTATGTTGGAAACTAAATTAACTGCAATATTATAGGAGGTATTAATTATGCAAATTCAGCAGGCGGTTTCATTTCAGGAAGCCTTGGATATAATAGAATCAATTGATATAGTGAGAAATCGATTAATCGAAGGAAACAGGCACGCGGTCATTTATGGCAGGGAAGATTTTACTCCTGCATACTTGATGAAAGACACACGTATGCAGCAATCAGATACGTAGAAAATAATCCTGTTCGAGCTGGTATAGTGAGAAAACCGCAAAGGTATAGGTGGTCGAGCGCAAGTAGTCATGTAGACAAGAAGATAGATACTGTTTTATCTCAAGATTGTTTTTTGGAAAATGAGATAGAAGACTGGTCTGAGTATTTAAGAGAAAAAGAAGATGAGCAAATCATAATGAACATAAGGAAATGTTCAATGACGGGAAGGCCTTGCGGTAACGATAGTTTTATGAAAAAGTTTGAGAGATTGTTTGGTAGAAGATTAAGGGCTTTACCATGGGGGAGGCCACGAAAGAACATAAAATAGGAGCTGTCCCTATTATGAGGAGATGCTTACAACGTTGAAATAGTAGATTATCATTAGGAGGCAACGATGGCAAAAAAGATATTAGATCCAATTCATCCGGGTGAAATTCTGATGGAAGAATTTCTCAAACCTATGGGTATTAGTCAGTACAGGCTGGCTAAAGATATTAATGTACCCGCACGCAGAATAAATGAGATTGTTCAGGGAAAACGTTCTATAACTCCAGATACAGCTTTAAGACTATCAAGGTTTTTTGGTCTTTCAGAAAGGTTTTGGATAAATCTTCAGGCAAGATACGATCTTGAAATGGAAAAAGATAGATTAAAGAATCGACTTGAAGAAGAAGTGCATGTTTACACTTCTGTAATATAAACAATTTTACCGCAAACCTGCACATAACAATCGCTTGAAGCCAACCACCAATAACTATGCGATTTAACATTTATTGAGGCTGCCGCTCCAAGCATCTCTTGCAAGCATACGCACAGGTGGTGGTTGCTTATGTGAAACGTTAGGCGTAAAATATAAATATAATTTTATGAATTGCATAGATTTTGCTTGTTGCGTGTAGCGCAATGTGCTATCATCAAATATGATTAAATCATTCAGGCATAAGGGGCTCAGGAAGTTTTATGAAACCGGTAATAAAGCAGGTATTAAGAGTAGCCATAACAAAAAATTACGAATACAGTTAATAGCGTTAAATACAGCAACTTGTATTGAGGATATGGACTTACCAGGTTTTCGACTTCATCAGTTAAAGGGAAAGAGAAAAGGATACTGGGCAATAGATGTTAGTAAAAATTGGCGAATAGTATTTAAGTTTGAAGAAGGCAATGTTTATGTTGTTGATTATGAGGATTATCACTAATGAATATGTTTAACCCACCCCATCCAGGTGAATTTATCAAAGAAGTTTTTCTTGAACCGTATGGTATTAGTTATCGTACTGTTGCCGCAAAGTTAAAGGTGTCTCCATCAACATTTCATCGTTTGATAAAAAAACAAAGCAATATTACACCGGAAATGGCTTTACGTCTTTCCAAAACTTTAGGACGCTCGCCGGAAAGTTGGTTAATTATGCAAGACAATTATAATTTGTGGCAGGCAAAACAAAATTTAAACATTGATGAAGTAGAAAAATTGACCATACCTGCCTAATAATCGCATGAAGCCAACCACCAATAACTATGCGGTTTAATATTTATTGAGGCTGCCGCTTCAAACCTCTCTTGCAAGCATTATGCACAGGTGGTGGTTGCTTATGCGTAACGTTATGCTAATAAATAATTGGATATATGTATGACAAATCACATTCAAATTGGAAAATCAATTGTTAAAAACTACTCAGATTATGCAACAACAAAAACTATTGATGATAGAACTGAATATTTCCCTACACTAATAGTAATTATCAAAGGAATTATTGAATCTGATACTGATAAAAAAGAGCAAATAGAAATAGAAAAAGTTCTTATAGATTTTGCAAAAGAGCTTTATATCAAATCATGGATAAAACATGCGATAGAAGATGAAGATAGTCCAGATTTAGATCAGGAAAAAGAAGCTGCCATTAGTGAATTTGAACATTATTATTATGGATGATATCAAAGCATAACCAATCGCTGAAGCTAACCCCTCTATCATGTGCGATTCTTGAGTTTTTCGATCCTTTGTTAATTTTTATTATTTTTCATAGTTTTATTGGCTAAGCGGGTTAGCTTACTTCAGTCGTTAGGCGAGAAGAAATATGATCGATCTCACAAAAGAACAAATAGACTGTGCTCTCCTGCGAGTCGAAGATGGATTGAGAAAGTATCTTTCATTGCAAGATAGCCTGGAAAATGTCGATGTATCGAAAGATCAAGATTTTCAAAAACGATTCAATCATTTCTATCGCATACGAAGAAATAGAAACTGGCAGTCACAGTTTTATAAGTTGCTCCAAGAAAAAAAGAAAAAAGGAGTTGCATTCGCATATGCACTCAAGACAATAAATAGAAACACCGGAAGGCTAGAGGCTTCGTTTGCAAGCAAGCTCGTCGCAACAATTCATCCCGATAAGCCAGTTATTGATAAATTTGTTCTCGACAATGCAGATCTTAAATTGCCATATTCGTCTGCAAATGACAGGGAAGCCAAAATACTATCTGTCTATAATCTGTTACAGAAAAGAATTGAGGACTTTCTAATAACAGAAAACGGAGCGTATCTCGTAAGGAGATTTAGAGAAAAGTATCCAAAAGAGAAAATCACTAATATGAAGATGGCGGATCTTGTGTTATGGCAAGCCAGATAAATCACCTGACAAGACATGAAGCTAACCGCCAAACTAACCATGCTTTTCAAGAATATTCCTGACTTTCTTTCTACAGCTTCTTTGATATCATATCATTCGAACAGAGGTAACTTGCGATTCACGTTAAACAACAGATTGAAACCAATGAACAAAAAGCAAAAA
>JAANXD010000094.1 GCA_018263435.1 Candidatus Scalindua arabica
TTTTTTTATAGGGAAGGACTTGATTATATAGGAATTTCAAAATTTATGTGAAAGTGCCTAAAGTGAACTAAAGTTTGAAGTGCCTAAAGTTTCGGAGGCGCTTTCAGCGCGTATTATTTTATTAAAACTAATCGTACCAAAGGCACAAACATTAATTTTAGCTCACTTTAGTTCACTTTACACTTTAGGCACTTTTTACGAAGTTGCCGAAGGCTTAACTTGTTACGGGTTTAATTATGCTACTGAGAAAACTGGAATTATTTGGCTTTAAATCATTCTCAGACAGGACATGTTTTGAGTTTGAAAGGGGCATTAACGGAATTGTTGGCCCTAACGGATGTGGGAAGAGCAATGTTGTTGATGCCTTTAAGTGGATACTTGGGGAGCAAAGCGCGAAATCGTTAAGGGGCAACGAAATGATTGATGTTGTCTTTAACGGTACTAATACGCGCCCCGCTATGGGATATGCAGAAGCGTCTCTGACCTTTCTGAATGACAGGGATTTGTTGCCGGTAGAATATGAGGAGGTGTGCATTGCGAGACGTCTCTACACATCAGGAGAATCTGAGTATTTAATTAATAAGCAGATATGCCGCTTAAAGGATATCAAGGAACTATTTTTAGGTACCGGGGTGGGTGGTAGTTGTTACTCACTTATTGAGCAGGGAAAAGTAGATACGCTGCTTCAGGCAAATGCACAGGAAAGACGCTTTGTTTTTGAAGAGGCGGCAGGTATCAGTAAATATAAAACTAAAAAAAGAGAAACAATGTTAAAGCTGGAAAAGGTTGAACAAAACTTGCTCCGCTTAAACGATATAATAGAGGAGGTACAGAAACAGCTTCGCTCCATAAAGCTCCAGGCAGCGAAGGCACGTAAATACAATGAGCGAGTAGTCAGACTAAAAGAGTTAAGGATAAAGCTCTCTTTGAAGAAATATAAAATATTTAAGGATGAAAGGTCAACTGCACAGGAACAGATACGACAGGTGGAGTATCAGTGTCAGGAAACACTTGCTAAAATTGAAGAAATGGAGTCTGAAAGGGACGACCTGCAAAGTAATATAAAAGAACTTGCATCAGGGCTCGAAAAGGCTCAGATTAATATGACTAATCTGGATGCAAAGATTACGAATACACACGACAGGATAGAATTTAATCATAAGACTATAGAGAGTCTGAATGTTCAAATGGATAAATACGAGAAATATATTGATGTGCTTAAAGGCAAGATTAAAGAAGCAGAAGGTGGTCTTTGTAATTTGGGACAGGATTTAGAAAGAATAAAGCAGGATTTGCTGGATGGAAATAATGATTTATCAACTAAGGAGACGAAGTTAAAACAGTATTTGTATGAGTGTGACGTCCTACAGCAGCAGATTGACGGGGATAAAAAGCAGGTTATAGATATGCTGCATAGAGGCTCCAGCCTTCAAAACGAGATTGGCAGTTTAAGTGCAGAAAGAGACACAATTAGCAACAGGAAGACTAAGTTGCTGGGACGCCAAGAAGAAATATCATCGGAACTGGAACGTATAGAGAATGAAAGGCAGAATCTTACGGAACAAAGAGACAGGGTGTTAAACAAGATTGAAGACCTTGAGGTCTCCATGTCCGGAACCAACGAACGGGCAGTGATTCTAAGTGCAGAGATTCAATCTGTTGATACTAATATAAACAATCAGCAACAATTGAGGAGTGGTAAAGAATCTCGTCTGGAAACACTGGAAGTTCTGGAGAAACGTTTCGAGGGTGTGAGTACTGGTGTGCAGGTAGTTTTGGAGGAGTCCAGAAAAGATGATGGATTAGTAAGAGGAATTCATGGAATGGTTGCTGATTTGATAAAGGTGGATACCGCTTACGTACCGGCTATTGAGGCTATTTTGGGAGACAGGGCACAAATAATCGTTGCTGATTCTGTAAAAGAGATAATTGGAGCATTTGAATTTCTAAAAGAGCATGATAAGGGACATGTAAAATTCTTCCCGCTTGCAGATGTAAGAGTAGAGGCGTCTGAGGCTTCTATTGATTTAAATACTCCTGGAGTTGTGGGTAAAGCGGTTAATTTGATAAAGAGCGATGATAGTTTCAGTACATTGGTAGAATATATTTTTAACGATACGATTGTCGTCGAGGACTTTGATACTGCTCTGAGGCTATCCGGTAATGAAAACGGAGTGAAATGTTATGTGACTTTGGATGGAGAAGTTGTTGAGCCCGGTGGAACAATACTTGTTGGTAAAGGTAGTATGCAGATCGGCCTTATTTCCAGGAAGACCGAGCTTGAAAACATCAAATCTGAGCTTGCAAATATTCTGGGAGAGATTGAGTCATGTTTAGAAGAGAAGAGGATTAAGAAGGATGAAGTTAAGGCTCTTATTAGTAAAGCCGATGAGTTTAAAAGGGGAATAGATGAAGAGAATGTTGTCAGGGTTTCAAAGGAAAACAACCTTCAAAAGGAAGAGTTTAAGGTTGTTGAGCTTAATGATGAAATTACTGTTAATGAGAGCGAAATAAATGAGATAAATGAACATGTTGAAAGTATTAATCAGAGAGAAGTAAAACTTAATAATGAGATAGCAGAATTAAATGATCAGCGCAAGGTACTTGAGGAGCAGGTTGTTACTTCAGACAACGAAAAGATGCAGAAGGAAACTGGCAAAATAAATACACAGAACGAAATTACCGAACTTAAGGTTGTAATAGCACAAAAGGAAGAGAGAAAAGACAATATTAATAATTCTATAGAGAAATTAAAGAAGGAGCTTCAGGATAATAGCGAAGGTCTTCAATCAACTTATAGTGAGATAGCAAATTGCAGGGATAAGATTGCTGAGAGTGAAAATGGAATTACAGATTCGAAAAAGTTACTTGAAGAATTTCAGGCGGAGAAGATTGCACTAGATAAAGACGTTGTTGGGCTGAGAGAAAAACAGAGCGTCTGTAACGGACAGTTAGCCGAAATAAACGGACAGATAGATGAGTATAGTGAAGAGCATAGAAGCAAGGAGCAGGAAGTAAATGACCTGAGATTAAAGGAGAATGAATTTAAGGTAAAGATTATAGATCTGGAAGAGAGAATTCGTGATGATTACCAGGTGGAGCTGTCTGAATTCGCTTTAGAGCATGGAGAAGAAGATAACGAATCTATTGACTGGGAAAGCGTTCCCCGGGAAATTGATGAGTTAAAGGGCAAGATAGATAAAATGGGCAATGTTAATCTTGAGGCCATACATGAGCAGTCAGAGCTGGAAGAAAGAGAAGTGCATCTCATGGGGCAGATGGAAGATCTGCAAAAGGCGGAAAAGGCCCTGAAGGATATTATAAATAAGATAAATATTACAAGTCGTGAATTGTTTGAGAAGACATTTAATGAAGTAAGGATACATTTCCACGAGTTGTTTCGTAAAATGTTTGGTGGGGGCAGGGCGGATATTATTCTGGAAGAGGGAGTTGATATTCTAGATGCAGGTATAGATATAGTTGCCCAGCCTCCAGGAAAAGAACTTAAATCGATCATGCTTTTCTCGGGTGGTGAAAAGGTTATGACTACCATTGCACTGTTATTTGCCATCTTTCAATCCAAGCCGAGTCCATTCTGCATCCTTGATGAGGTTGATGCCGCTTTAGATGAAAACAATATTGGGCGCTTTACTCAAATACTTAAGGAATTTGCAAGAGTATCTCAGTTTGTTATTATAACACACAGTAAACAAACCATGACTATCGCAGATGTTATTTATGGTGTTCTTATGCAACAGCCGGGGGTATCAAAGAAGATTTCTGTGAAATTTGAAGAAGCACAGAGGCAGGTTGCATAAGAACACCATTTAAAACATTTCTCGAACCCACCTGCCATTCTGCGGGCAGGTAATACATCGTTCTATCATTTCCTGTATAGAGTTGTTTTGTGTTCTTTCCACCACTACTTTCCGTATACAACTTGCAGCGGTAGGGCAAACTGCCGCTGCCCGACGGCAGTTTGCCCCTGCTTTGGCCTTTTACTGTGGGGCAATTCAAACAGGGTAAGATTTATATTTCGTTTAGTAGGGGTTTAAAATCTTGAACTCCTACTAACAAGTTAGTAGCTGTAACTCAGGGCTTTAGGTTTGATAATGCAAGGGTTGGGAAGTCTGTTTGCAATATGAGGTGTTTCTATTGGTGATTTTAGTCTGCCCAAAGGGCATTAAATCCTTTTAAAGGAAAGAAACTGCGCCCTGAAGGAATCGAACCTTCGACCCACTGATTAAGAGTCAGTTGCTCTGCCTGGCTGAGCTAAGGGCGCTTTATAGTTTTTTATAGGTTGGAAGTGACCAATGAACAGTAACAAATAACCGGATTTATGGCACGCCCGGCAGGACTCGAACCTGCAACCATTGGATTCGAAGTCCACTACTCTATCCAATTGAGCTACGGGCGCTCATTGTTTTCTAAAATATACTTGCTGAAACAATTATTGTCAACTTTTAATAAATAAAACAGCGAGACACTTTTCGACTCGTCTTTTGACGTGGCGAGAGCTGATTTATTAACTTGAACAATCTTGCTTTAGCAATTATTATATGAAGATATATGAAGTGGTACGCAGTCCATACACGGTCAAGGCATGAAAAACAGGTAGATCTGTTTTTAAGCGAAAGAGGGGTAGAGACATTTCTTCCCCTTGTACATACTCTTAGCCGAAGGAGGGATAGAAAAAAGTATGTGGATATACCCCTTTTTCCTGGATATCTGTTTGTTTGTGCAGAGAAAGAGCGTCTGTATGACGTTAAATTCACAAGAGGGGTGACAAGGATAATTGGTACTGATATAGATGCACCAACTCCAATACCGGATAAGCAGATTCAGGATATAAAGTCGATTATGGAAACTGAGGTTCAACTGGACCCATTTCCATACCTTAAGAAAGGTAGACAAGTGCGAGTAAAGTCAGGGCCACTCAAAGGGCTTGAAGGGATCCTTGTTGAAAGGAAGGGTCATTATAAGCTCGTGATACGTATTGATCTTCTCCAGAAAGGTGCTGCTGCCGAAGTATACATTTCTGATATAGAGCCAATATAATATCTATAAAAGCTTTTTTCTCAACATTTCGTGGCTTTAGTAAGATGACGAGTGATAAATAAATTTTCAACAGATGACGAATAATAGCTGGCATAGTCAGCCAATGACTGTTCACTATAGCGGACTGAATTAAAAATGACATATTTAATAACTGGGGCCGCGGGCTTCATAGGTTTTCATCTATCCAGACGTTTACTTGCACATGGGAAAAGTGTAGTTGGGATTGACAATCTTAGCGATTATTATGATGTTAATCTGAAGAAAACGAGGTTGCGCGAACTTGAAGGAAACCCAGAGTTTACTTTCTATAAATTGGATTTGGCAGACCGTAAAGGAGTTGAAAATCTTTTTTCTGAAAACAAGTTTGAATTTGTTGTAAATCTGGCTGCACAAGCTGGTGTAAGGTATTCACTGACAAATCCTCATGCCTATATAGACAGCAATATTGTAGGGTTCTTAAATATACTCGAGGGGTGCAGGCACAATGATGTTAAGCATCTTGTATTCGCTTCTTCAAGCTCTGTTTACGGAGCTAACACAAGGATGCCGTTCTCGGTACATCATAATGTAGACCATCCTGTTTCTCTTTATGCTGCTACAAAGAAGTCAAATGAACTTATGGCCCATACCTATTCAAGTTTATACAAATTGCCGTGTACGGGAATCAGGTTTTTCACTGTATACGGCCCGCTGGGACGGCCGGATATGGCTCTGTTTCTGTTTACCAGGGCAATACTGGAAAACAAACCAATAGACGTCTTTAACCATGGCAAGATGAAAAGAGATTTTACATATATAGATGATATAGTAGAAGGCGTAGTCAGGTTGATCGATAAAGTTCCTGAGCCAGATCCTGGTTGGAGTAGTGACGATCCAGACTCTGCGACAAGTTATGCGCCATATAGGTTATACAATATTGGAAACAACAATCCTGTTGATCTTATGAGGTTTATTGGGGTATTAGAGGATTGTCTGGGGAAGAAAGCAAAGAAGAATCTTTTGTCAATACAGCCTGGTGATGTACCAGAGACATATGCGGACGTGGATGATCTAGCTGAGGATGTAGGCTTTAAGCCCGCCACACCAATTGAGGAAGGAATTAAGAGGTTTGTGGAATGGTATCGGGAATATTATGGAAAATAGTGTCAAGTTTTGATATCACAGCAGAGAATTAGATACATTCTATTCTTTTCTCTTGACAATGCTTGAGAAGAGTTGTTAAATGCAAAAGTCACACAATTAATCAGTTAAGCTGTATACATGCTTAACGAGAATACAAATAACCTTAATTATCTGGAGAGAACATATGCTTCAGACACATCCTTTGTCCGCAACATACTTTCAAGCATTAAATTCACGTACATTATAATATGGGATTCCGGTTTCGGAAAGGAGGAAGACATGGAAGTCATTCGTAAAGTTTGTTTAGCATTTCTGCTTGTAGCCTTAGTATCTTTTGTTGGCGGGTTGGCAGGTGCGGAAGATAATGCAAAGATAAGCATTAACACAGCAACGATCGAGGAATTAACATCACTACAAGGTATTGGCGAAAAAAAGGCTAAGTCAATAGTTGAGCATCGCGAGAAGGCAGGCTCTTTTGCTGCAATTGAAGACTTGAAGGATGTTAAAGGTGTAGGAGACAAAATTTTTAATAAAATCAAGGATCAGATTACAATTGAATAGCTCTCTTTTTTAGTATGAATTACGTTTAAGTAGAAATCGAGCTACTTTTACTTCTCTTAGAATATCGTAATATTTTTCGTGCAAAACCAGGAATCCCATATATTTCTTTTGCTTTGCATGAAAGTAGTTTTAGTATATGTCTTAAATTGTCGTTACCAGTAAAGAAGATATTTAAGATCATTGTTGTATCTTATAATAACATGGATGGACAGGAGGTTCGTTACCTGACCAGTACATAAGTCATTTAAAATTAGTTTAACCAAGCAGGGAAGCATGGTTAAATCATGTATAAAGATAATCACGCCTTCACCATAATTGAGATTCTAATAGTTATATTCATTATTCTAATAATTGTAGGTTTAATATTTCCTATTTTATACAAAATCAGGGAAAAATCAAATCAAGCAGTATGTATGAGTAATATGGGACAGATGTACAAGGCGATCTTACAATATACATTTGAAAATGATGGATATCTCCCGTTGGAAAGCAATAGTGGATCGTGTAGTGGTGAGGTCTGGTTTAAGGCAGTTGACAGATATATAATAACGGATACATTGCCTGAGAATCCGACTGAGATTTCAACAAAGGAAAAATTACTGCGAATAAAACAAGATCCTATTTTTAAAACCATATCTCAAGATAAAAAGGATAATACTCGGTCTATAAAAATGAATACTCAGCTTGCCCAGGGAACAATGTGTAACCGTATGATTGATTCGATTAGTTTTCCCTCCATGACAGTCTTGTTGTTTGATGGTAGGGTTAATAATACAACTGTTGCAAGCAAATATGACGGCTCATATGGCAGTGTTGCACAAAGGCATTCAAAAGGTGCAAATATACTTTTTATGGATGGCCATGTAGAGAGAATACAGAATGGAGATAGCGATGGTACTGTTAATGAAGGATGGCCAAATGGGCATGCTAATCAGGGAATAATATGGGACCCTGATCAGTAAATGGTATCACCTATAGAGATAATAGCCGGGACTTGACACTCATGCTGATAGTTACATGGAAGAATTCACTGAGAAATCTAGTGGATTTTTACGAAACAAGGAGGGGAGTATTTATACTTTCTATCCCTCTTTGTTTCTATTCTTTATATTTATAAATATTGCGTGTTACTGGTGGGCCTTGTTTACCGCCTTTCCGGAGTTTACACGTGGTATTGAAGGGCAACATTACTTCAAAGTGCAATTTCCTGTGGGTTTCATGGGTGCACTCTTCGACAGCCTCTCATTCTTTGTTACCCTGTATATTATTCGCCGCGCCTTACGTGCCAAAAAGAACCTGGAATACGTTTCACACCTTTCGCTTGATCTCGTGATTGCAATATTGGCGACTTTCTGGGTGTTGTTTGTCTTCTCTTTCGCCGGCTGGCTGGTTCACCTGATTGAGTCCGTACGACAGGATTTGGGTGGTAGAACCGAGGATTACGGGAGAATGCTGGTGGATGCATTGGCAAATCCTTTTGCTAACAAACGTAACATTTACTTTGGTCTCATAATGGGAGTTTCTGCAATGCTGCCTACATGTGGCCATCTGTTCATTTTTCTGCGGTCCTGTTATCGTACAGTATTCCTGCAGAAGGCTAAGACGTAAAGAAAATGACAGAAGATTGGAGAAGGAATAATTTCTCACCCAAAGACTCTAAGGGCGTAAAAAAATCTAGAGTGATAACAAAAGAAGGAGCCTTCTGAAATCATGCTGCAATTGTTGAATAAGCCTTTTTCCCTTTAAAGCTTGGAGTGTTTTTCTTGACATTAATTGTATATTCCCTTAGTATTTGTACAGAATAATTTCAGGAGAAAGAGAATGGTTTATGTATATCGGGTCGAGATAGAGACTGATAAAGAAACTGGGGACATTGTCGCATCTTTGCCTAAACTCAATTATACTGCCGACTTTGGAGCAAGTATTGAGGAGGCGATTGAAAGGTTAAGGGAATTGGCAACAGGATTTATAGAGACTCTTATTGAAGAAGGGGAATCTATTCCTTGTAGTGATGAATTGATCGGGAATGATCTTTACCTCTCTTTGGAAACAAAGAAAAAGGTTGAAGTGGCTTGATGGAGAGGCTGAGATCTGCCAATGGTAAAGAGGTTTTGCGGAAATTAAAGAAAGCAGGATTTGAAATTGTACGTATAAAAGGAAGTGCCCACTATTTAAGACATCCTCAAACTAAACGTTTTACTTCCGTTCACATTCATGGTAACAAGGATATTCCCGTCTCTCTCTTACATAAGATTATAGTGCATCAAGCAGGACTAAAGATTAAGGATTTTAACGAGTTGTAGTCTTCTTTTTGTGTATATCATATGTTGAAGTAAAGCTTACGATTTTTCCAGATGGTCAATGGTTAATTTTGCTGCTTCAGCAAGGAATGCTGCTCCCACACCTAATGCGTTTTCGTCAAAATCGAAGGTAGAGCTATGAGCGGGAATGTTCGCAAAGCCTTCCTTCTGTGCGCCCAGCCTTACAAGGCATCCCGGTATCTTTTCCAGATAGAAAGAGAAATCTTCACCTCCCATACTTGCAAACTGGGTATCTACAAGTGCTTCTTCTCCAATAATGTTTTTCACTGCCGTTCTTGCAATCTCTGATTCATTACATGTATTAGTGACAGCAGGGTATCCTTTAATAATATCAACCTTCACGTCTGCATTGTGAAGCTTGCCTGCCGCGCTGACAATACGCTTGATCCCCGCTATTATCTGGTTTCTTACGTGCTCCTCAGTTGTACGTATAGTGCCATGTAGCCAGGCTGTTTCTGCAACAGCATTCGGTACTGTGCCTCCCTCGATCTGGCCAACCGATACGATTGATGGATGCATAGGATTTACTTCTCTTGATACTATTGTCTGTAAGGACATAACGATAAGACTGGCAACTACAATAGCGTCTACAGTGTCATGCGGCTGAGCGACATGTCCACCCCTGCCCTTGATCGAGATCTCAAACCTTTCGGTAAAAGCTGAGATTGTACCTTTTTGTGCTACTAATTGCCCAACCTTAAAGTGCCTGTCCAGGTGGCAGGCATAAATTGCCTTTGCATCATCAAGGTGACCTGATTCCATAATTTTCAGTGCACCGCCTTCACCTTCTTCTGCAGGCTGGAAGACAAGTATTATGTTCCCTGTTTTGAGTGTCTGTTTCAGTATGGCAGCGGCGCCAATGAGCATTGCAACGTGCCCGTCGTGGCCGCAGGCATGCATCACTCCCTTTACTTCAGATGCAAACTCAAGCCCTGTTTCTTCATGTATAGCAATTGCATCCATGTCTGCCCTCAGGGCTACTACAGGTCCGGTATTGTTTGTTGTATCAATTCGTCCTATTACACCTGTTTTTGCTATTCCGGCAGTTGCCTTTATGCCTAGCTTTTCCAGCTCTTCGGTTATGATGGCTGCAGTGTTTTCTTCCTGATATCCAAGCTCCGGATGCTTGTGTATCTGGCGGCGTATGCGTACCATGTGTTGAAATAGTTCCTTTGATACAATATTCATAATATCATTCTATAAAGTTCTACAGTAAATATGCAAGTTAAAATACACTCAGAGCAATTCATACCTAAACTGAGCGATTTTTGCCCGTCCGCGAGAAATAAAAGGGGACAGGCTACTTTTTCTATAAATGTAATAGAAATCTTGTATAGAAATCGTTTAGCAGACCACAGAAAAGAATTGGATAAAGAGATAGCACGTAAAAAGTAGCCTGTCCCCTTTTATTCAGCAGAAAAGAATTGGATAAAGAGATAGCACGTAAAAAGTAGCCTGTCCCCTTTTATTCAGGGATTCCCGCCTAACAGACCGGCTCCCGCCCGTGCCGGATCGCCTGCCCGACTGCGTCGTTCGGGCGCTTACTATTACCCACAAATATTCCTTATCAACTGAGCCCCTTCAATCATGTCGGCTAATTTCTTCAAGCCACGCCAAATATGGG
>JAANXD010000095.1 GCA_018263435.1 Candidatus Scalindua arabica
CAGCACGTGCAGCCTCTTCAGCACGAGCAATCTCTGCAGCATGTGCAGCCGCCTTTTCATTTTCGATATTGACCCTGTCTAATGTTATTTTATATTTATCATCCACCTGAGTCAGGAGGTGGTTTACAGATACATCCATTCTGGATATAAATGGTTTTGGATAAATACCAATCCAGAAGACTAGTATTGTAATAGGCAGTAATAATGCCCATTCTCTCATATTAATGTCTTTAAGTTTCCTATTCTCTGGATTTGTAAGCTTGTTAAACATAACTCGCTGAAACATCCACAGCATATAACATGCAGAAAGGATTACACCTGTAGCAGCCAAGACCGCATAAAGTACATTATGCTTGGTATTTTTGTATTTAATATCCAGGGAATGGAAGGCAGTATACTCCAGATGATCAATCACGGCTTAAGCACTGGCGCATTATTCTTGATTGTCGGAATGGTATATGAAAGAAGGCACACAAGGTTAATTGCCGATTTTGGAGGTTTGACAAAAAAAATGCCAATCTTTGCGATCTTCTTTATGATTATTACATTGTCATCTATTGGATTACCCGGATTAAATGGATTTGTAGGTGAATTCCTGGTCCTGGTTGGGGTATTCAAGACTAATGTAACTTATGCAGTACTGGCTACTACTGGTGTAATTCTTTCTGCATGCTACATGCTGTGGATGTTTCAGAGGGTTATGTTTAACAAGATTACAAATCCCGAATGTAGCATGCAGAAAGAATTAAATATGAGAGAATGGGCATTATTACTGCCTATTACAATACTTGTCTTCTGGATTGGTATTTATCCAAAACCATTTATATCCAGAATGGATGTATCTGTAAAACACCTCCTGACTCAGGTGGATGATAAATATAAAATAACATTAGACAGGGTCAATATCGAAAATGAAAAGGCGGCTGCACATGCTGCAGAGATTGCTCGTGCTGAAGAGGCTGCACGTGCTGCAGAAGCTGCTCGTGTTGAAGAGGCTGAAGAAGCTGCGAGTGCTGTTGAAGAAGACAGCGTAGATCCAATGCTAGAGGAATAATAATTTATGGAAATAGTAATACCACAATTTGATTTAAAAAGTATATCGCCGATAATCATTATTACCATCTTTGCGATGATAATACTTGCGATGGATGTATTTTTTAAAAAGACGTTCAGGGATAGTCTGGGATATCTGACTTTTCTTGTTGTTGCTTTGACAGGCATGGTAGCCGGTACCCAACTGGGTGACACTGTATATTCATTCAGTAATATGTTTGTGGTAGATAATTTCTCCGTCCTTTTTAATCTTATTTTTCTGATTAGTACGGGTATTGTAATACTGTTATCAGTACGTTACACGATGCAAGAAGGTATTAACAATGGAGAATACTATACACTGATACTGTTTGCCACTATGGGCATGATGTTGATGGCAGGTGGAGCTGACTTGCTGACTATCTTCCTTGGGCTTGAGATAATGTCTATTTCACTTTATGTTCTTGCTGGTTTCAGGAGAGATAGTGTTCGTTCAAACGAGGCATCGTTGAAATATTTCCTGCTTGGAGCATTTGCTACATGCTTCCTGCTTTATGGTATAGCGATGCTTTATGGTGCGACTGGTACTACGAACATAAAGGAAATTGCTGCTTTCCTTGCGAATAACCCATCATTGTCAAACCCAATGATAATAGCAGCCACATCTTTACTTGTCGTAGGGTTTGGGTTTAAGGTAGCATGCGTACCGTTTCATAAATGGACTCCAGATGTTTATGAGGGGGCGCCGACTGCTATTACTGCCTTTATGTCTGTGGGGCCAAAGGCCGCCGCTTTTGCAGCTTTCGCAAGGGTATTCTTAGTGGCATTGCCTGATGTAGGACAGAATTGGTCAATAATATTATGGGTGCTTGCAGCCCTTACAATGACTGTGGGTAATCTTGTGGCCATTGCTCAAACGAATATAAAACGAATGCTGGCATATTCGAGTATAGCGCATGCAGGTTATGCGCTTATGGCCATTATAGCAGGTGGAGATTTTGGACCTGCAAGCTTAGTCTTCTATATGTTGGCATACACATTTATGAATCTGGGTGCATTTGCAGTGGTAATCGTACTTGGAAGAAAAGGTGAAGAGAACGCTAATATTGAAGACTACAGTGGTCTCGGATTCAAGCATCCTGTTTTAGCAGTAGCGATGTGCATATTTATGTTCTCACTTGCGGGTATACCGCCATTTGTTGGATTTATTGGGAAATTCTATATCTTCAGTGCCGCTATTAAAAATGGGTTTATTGTTCTGGCTGTCATTGGTGTGGTAAATAGCGTAATATCAGTTTATTATTACTTAAGAGTATCTGTCGTAATGTACATGAAGACGCCAGTACGCGAATTCTCACCGCTTTCACTCTCACCATTCATGATACTTGCCCTTATATTAACGGTATGGGGCACAATACAACTGGGCATATTTCCCGGAAAGATTATATCTCTCGTTCAGAATTCCTCACTTTTGTATTAAACATTTCACAGAATATCCAATCATGTCAATAAGCATATCATAGTGCAGGTATGTAAGCATCTCATACGACATCACACATTTCTTTGTAAACCAAAAGGGGTAAAGACGTAAAATTGTACCAGGATGTAGTATTAAGCAAGAGTCGTACATGGAATATTTACCCTTGCTTCTATAGAAGCTCTGTAGTTAAAATATACTAAGTACTCTTATTAAGAGTTAATGCTTTTCATTTTTGATTGTGCTTCATAGTAATATGTACATGCCAGATATCAAGTAGCAGTTGAATTGAAGTATCGTAGTACGTGATTTTGGAGTGAGGTGTTTATTCAGTATTGGGTGTATCCAATTTTATTTGTGTAAGAATTGAGAGGTACTATTAATATCTGTCCAACTATCAGTTCGTTATTGTCTTCAATTTCATCTTTGTTTTCTTCGTAAATAACAGGCCATTTCCTCCCGTCATGGTATAGTTCTGATGCCAGATTATATAATGAATCTCCCCACTTTACCTTATAGACTGCTTTAGTGTAAAATTCTTTGTCCAATAATTTTGCATCATTTATATTTGACAGAACGGGTACATCCGGCAAGACTATATCGTGGCCAATTCTTAATGATGTATCCTTGATTTCAGCGTTGGCATACTTTATATTCTTCCACATTGAGCCTTTTCCGTAAAACTTTCTTGCTATCTTGAATAGAGTGTCTTTTGGTTGTACTTTATAATGTACAACTTTACTATTGCCAACATCTTGAATCTTAATGGTATAATTTGTCAGAACCAGGACATCTTGAGCCTCACATTCAGGGATATCCTTAACTAATTTTTTTGCAAGTGTGTCTGCGGTATCAGCTATAACCTTGTCTCTTACATTAATTGAACTTTCGATAATTTTCTCCGGAATAGCGAATGGAGACATGGGTGGCGTGCCGCTATGGGTCAACTCTTCATGATTTGCTTTCCATATAGTTTTGGAGGCAAATGTGTCAACCAATTCCAACTCTGCACTTATAGCAATACGTGAGTGAACAACATAAAATAATTTATCACATTTTGTGATAGTTCCGTGCATTAGTGCGTCAGCTTCCAGGATCCTGCCGAGTTTATAATTTCCCATAGTGTTAATATCATCTGCATGGTATGAAGCCATTTTCAACCTTTGGTCAATTTGTTTTATCTTTATCAAATCATATCCTTTCAGGCTCAGGTTACGAAAAACAGCTTCTCGCAATACTTTGGATATTTCCTCATTTTCTGATTGGTTTTCAAAAGGCAGGATTGCAATTGTTCTAATTTCTGACTCTTTTGGAACCATGCTGGTTGTTATTTCTGGCTGAGAGAATTCCTGATAGTAATTGCATGAGGATAGGGCTAAGAACAAGAGTATCAAATTACGTTTGACAATTAATGTTTTCAAGCTGACTCGTGGTAAATAACTGTTATTAAACAATATCTTCATAAAAGTTATGATAAATTCATTAGACTAGTCAGAGTTATAAGCAGACAGATATACATTATAAATCGTTTTTATTAAATTTTCCTTAAAAAATGTAAATTCTTGATTAGTTTTGGTAAACTGTAATGAATCTGTAATTATTTATTCGGGTGTTATTGAGAAAAAGATGTGTTTTGGGGGCTCATTTTGCAGAAGTTTTTGGAGATGAAATTGTACAAAATAAGTACAATATGCGTATTTTTAGTACAATTATTACCTTACAGGTATGTTATTAACTGAATGATCAAAATTTATAGTTAAATAATCCTTTTGCACGTTTTATCACGTTTCTGTTGTGAGTTTTGAGGCGTTCAATCATTCTTTTCAACTCCATATGGGCAAGGATTCCTTGTTTTATAAAGTATTCGCCAATAGGGGGTTGCAGCTTTTTTTGCCTTCCGACAATGGCTAAGTGTTCAAAGTGAGTTATAAACCCATTACGTAGGGCATAGTCGCCGAATTGCTCCTTGTAATTACGTTCTGTCAAAATCTTTTTAATATCCTCTGATGTCAGGATTCCCCAATCCAGTGCTATTTTGCCTATGACTGGCCGGCGTTTTCTTTGCCAATAAACTGCATCGAATAAGGTTTTCCAGGAAATGAGGCCAGAGTAATATAAGAATTGACCGATTAATAACTCACGTCTTGGCACATTGCCGCTATAAAAACGGTCTGAGGGGCTCTTCTTCGTCATTTGTGTATGCTTGTTATTTCTGACATTACCTGTATAAGAAAAGCCTGAAGCGCTCTTTTGTCTTGTTTGTGTGTAGCGATTGGGTCTTGTAGTGTTCTCTTTCCTGGGAGCTTCATTTCTTAAAATATGCACTATCCCTCCCTGAACAACTGAGCTTAACCTTTCGTAAGCCGTGATCACTGCTTTAAAACGATCGTCCATTGTATCTCTGTTTTCGCCAAGAGTACGGGCTCTGTCGGGATGTGTCTCAAAAGCTTTTTTTCTGTAGGCTGATTTAAGTTCTGTTGGTGAGAGGCCTCTTAAGAAATCAACACAATTGAAGATCTCAGGGCCAAACAACAAATAGCAATCATTGATTAGATTCGTTCTAGTTATCGTATATGCCATGATTATACCTTTTTAAATACTGGATTTTGTGTATAGATTAGCAAATAATATGCCAACAAAACCATACAGGATTTAATTAGGAATAATATAATTGAGACATAATACACAAATTTAATCAGGTCTTCAGCAGCTTAATCAACTCGTTGATACTGTCTTTAGCATCACCAAAAATCATCATTGTCTTCTTGTTATAAAAAAGCTCATTATCTACTCCACTGAAGCCGGGACTTAAGCTTCTCTTGCATATTATTACACTTTTTGCCTGGTCCGCATTGAGGATAGGCATGCCATAAAGCGGACTGTCTTTATTAACCCTTGCTGCCGGGTTAACAACATCATTCGCACCAACAACCAGTGCAACATCTGTATTCTGAAAATCATTGTTAATGTCACCCAGGTCGGAAAGAAGGTCGTAAGATACATTTGCTTCTGCCAATAATACGTTCATGTGTCCGGGCATGCGTCCGGCAACCGGATGGATTGCATAGCGTACGTTTATACCGTTGGTAATAAGCGTCTTTACAAGCTCTTGCAAGGCAAATTGTGCCTGAGCGACTGCAAGACCATAACCCGGGATAATAATAACCGTCTGGGCACTCTCAAGCATCATTGATGCGTCCTCTTCAGTGTATGCAACAACCTTTTGCTTATCATCTTTCTTGATATCCTTTGAAATTGCTCCCACCGTTCCAAAAATAATATTAGAAATAGAACGATTCATGGCTTTACACATAATGCGGGTAAGTATCATTCCTGAAGCACCAACCAGAGCGCCGCAGATGATGAGGATATTATTAGAGAGCACGAAGCCGGTGGCTGCGGCTGCCAGACCTGAACAGGAGTTTAGGAGTGATATAACTACAGGCATATCAGCACCGCCAATCGGAATGACTAGCAAGATTCCAAGTATCATGGCTATTGCGAGAATAGCAAGTAAGTATTCATTATTAACAGGACTAATTATAAACATAATTCCGGCAATCAGAAATAGCGTAAATATCAGTATATTGAGAAAGCGTTGAGCCTTGAAAACTACAGGAGCTGATTTGATAATCCCCTGTAATTTACCAAAAGCTACAAGGCTGCCGGTAAGCGTTACTGCGCCAACAAAAAAACTGATTATCATTGAGACGATGATATGGGTTTTTAGTCCACCTGTTAAACGATAGTACTCTGCCAGTGCTACAAAGGCAGATGCACCACCTCCAAGGCCATTAAAGAGCGCTACCATCTGCGGCATTGCCGTCATGCTGACTTTCCTGGCTATTATTGCGCCTATTGTACTACCAATAATCAGGCCTATAATAATGAAAGTGAAATCTATAATTTCGTTCTTAATTAGTGTTGCAATGATTGCAATGAGCATTGCTATCATTGCAAACAGATTGCCGCGGCGTGCAGTCTTTGGTGAACTAAGATTTTTCAGGCCAAGAATAAATAATACGGATGAGAGAAGATATGCAAGTACAATTATTGTTTTCATGTTTTAATGAATGGAACGTTTCAGCTTTCCCTTTTCTTCTTTTTAAACATTTCCAACATTCTGTCTGTAACCAGAAACCCTCCGACAACGTTAATTGTAGCGATTATTACAGCTAGTGTGCCAAGTAACGTACAAAGAGTTGAGTGGCCGGCGCCTGCACTGATTAGCGCTCCTACCAGTGTAATCCCAGATATTGCGTTAGTGCCGGACATAAGCGGTGTGTGCAAGAGGGGCGGTACCTTCGTGATTGTCTCAAATCCTACAAAAACTGCCAGGACAAAGATATAGAGCGCTATCAGTAATAGATCAATCATGTGTGTTTGTTCCCTTCTTCTGCAGAGCCTTTTTCACAATTTCATTTACGACTTCACCCTTGTATGTGACACACGAGTCTTTAGTAATTTTATCTTTAAGGTCGGGAGTACCGTCTTTTGTATTGTATAAATGTCTGAAGAATTGTGCAATGTTTCTGGAATACATTCTACTGGCGTCGATCGAGAGCGTTGATGGAAGGTTTATAGCACCGCATATTGTGACTCCATATTTCTTAATGCTCCTTCCCGCTTCCGTAAGTTCGCAATTCCCACCTTGTTCTGAGGCTAAATCTATGATGACTGAACCCTTTTGCATCTTTTTAACCATCTCTTCTGTTATCAGGACCGGTGCCTTCTTGCCAAAGACTTGTGCTGTCGTGATTACAACATGGTTTTGTGCCAACCTACTGCCAATGATTTTGCGCTCATTTTTCAGAAATTCGTCTGTCATTTCCTTTGCGTATCCGGTAACTGTTTCAGCGTCTGCAACAACTTCCATCTCTACGAACTGTGCCCCAAGGCTCTCTATCTGCTCTTTAACGACAGGACGAGTATCAAATGCCTCAACCTTTGCACCAAGTCTGCGTGCAGTGGCAATTGCCTGCAAACCTGCAACCCCGGCACCGATTACCAAGACCCTTGCCGGTGGAATAGTTCCTGCTGCAGTCATCATAAGAGGGAAGAATTTTTCAAGATGTTGTGCCGCTATCAGGACTGCACGATAACCTGCAATACTGGCCATTGAACTTAGTGCATCCATGCTTTGTGATCGTGAAATACGTGGAATAAACTCTATGGCAAAACTTGTAATTTTTCTTTCTCTCATTAGCTTAATGAATTCAGAATCTAAAGCAGAAGAGAGAAAGCCAATGTAAATTAAACCACTTTTCATCATCTCAACTTCACGTCTTTGTGGGGGGCAAATCTTTAGAATAATGTCAACTCCTGAATAGAGCAGTTGTGGATTATTAACGATAGAAGCACCTGTTTGTTCGTATTCAGTGTCAGAGAAATACGAACCCTCTCCTGCGCCGGACTCAACAATTACATCATAGCCGTTCTTTATAAGCTGTGCAGCCGTTTTTGGGACAACAGAAACACGTCTTTCTCCCTCAGAAATTTCTTTTGGAATACCTATCTTCATTTAATGATAACACATAAATCAAATTGATAAAAGTAGTCAAGATTATACCTTGATAGGATAAATAAACAATTGCTTTTAATAATGACATCTTGTATATTTTTTGATGAGATGTTTTGATAACTATTTAATGAGACATAAACAGGAGGATTGGATGTATTTAAAGAATAGAGGTTTGCTGATAGGCACAATAATATTTTCTATTGTCATCTGTATATCAGGTATGGCTTCGGCTAGCCCGTCATGGTCAATCGAAGGTGAATATTTTGAGGGTTGTACGTGTGATCCTGGCTGTCCGTGTTTATTTGGAAGTGAACCAACTCACAATAAAATGTGTATAATAACGGGTGTTTTTCATATTAAAGCAGGAACGTATGGGCAGTATAAATTAGATGGTCAGACGGTAATCGGGATAACGGACTTAACCGCCGGACCAGATGAGAATTGGATCGCCTTTTATATTAACGAGAAGGGAGCTTCTGGTGCTCACGGAATTGCACTGTTAGACATTTTCCAGAATCATGTCTTTGGTTTTGCAAAAGTCCCGTCAGATAGAACAACCGTAAGGTATTTGCCTGTACAGGTAGAAACAACTAAGTGGCGAAAGAAAGCAGTAGTAGCTGATAACTTAATGCTGGATGTGGAACTGTTGCGCGGAAAAGGAGACCCTGAAAAGCCGACACAGATTGTGAATAAAAACTTTGCAATATGGGCAATGGAATTCGACATGGTTCTTAATATGGGAAAGGCTGTCACTCACAGGTTCCATGATGGAAACCATAAGTGGAATTATGATGGGAGAAGTGGCTTTTCTACAAGTTTTAAATTTACAGGTAACTAATACCTTGATAAATTTCTTTTTGCCGATACGTTCGCTGCAGGTATTTCAAAAGTATGAAGGAGACTGGAGCTGATTAAATGTTTTAGAAATATGTAAGCCTATGCAGATTGAAATTGCATAGTAGTAAGTTTGGTGTTTAAAGTGGCATTGACAAATCTATCTATCATCTCTTTTTCGCGTTCTTCTATCTCCGTAAACGCAGCTGCGATACCAAATATAGATGTCTGAGGACTCTCTTTAACGCGAGTGACAATTCCCTTACACTTAACAGGAACTGTAGATGTAGAGAAACCAATCCTTAAATCCAGGACTGTGCCGATTTCTATGTTGTAGCTGGAATTGAAGAATAAACCTCTGGCACTCAAATTGTTTACACCTACCATGTCCCAGTCAGAAGGCGGCAGTGCCTGACCTTTTTGAGGCCTGATTCGAAATCTTATAATAATCGGTTTCTCAACTCTCTGATACTTTCGCCTCTCAGAAACCTTAGTTATTGGAGTTCTATCTTGTTTTATTTTTAGCCTAATCATAACTACCTCTTTAGCTGCAAAAATAGTAATTTACTTCGTATTAATTTGCAATTGATGTGCCAAGACAATATCAGCTAAAGCCAGTAGTTGCATCATGTTGTTATAACAATACTTACGATTTATTAGTGATCTGGGCTGTATAATAATGTGTATTCTTTTCAGTAAATTGTACCCACATTTACAACAATAAATGACCAGAATTTACTTATTTCTTTAATGAAACATTGTTAAATAGTAACAGGTATGCAGTATGTTTTGTCATGGGAGCAAATCATACTTTTCAGTAATGACTTTCTATTGACAGTCATAATTATTACCGTAATATATTAATCAGAGTAAGACCGTCTGGTTGAATCTATACACAAGTTAGGCCTCTACGAAGGAGTTTTTGTTATATGAACTTGGCTTTAATTGCTGTAACAACAGGTGGTGTTAAGGTGGCGGAGCGTATTAAAGAAAATCTGAACGGAGATGTATCGGTATTCTTGCCTCAAAAATTGAAACAATCGAAACTAACTGCAACTTACTTTTCAAAAAAACTTGTTGATCAGATAGGAGAGATATTTTCAGCTTACGATGGATTAATATTTATAATGGCTTCGGGTATTGTAGTACGTGTAATAGCGCCGTATATCGCAGACAAGCATACTGATCCTGCAGTTGTTGTGGTTGATGATGTGGGACGATTTGTCATAAGCTTGCTTTCAGGCCATGAAGGAGGGGCAAACAGATTAGCTCATAATGTTGCAAATATCCTTAAAACGGATGCTGTTATTACTACAGGAACAGAGGTGGAAAAGGACATTATAATTGGTATAGGATGTAAGCGTGGCATAGGCAGTGCCGATGTTAAAGAGGCAATCCGTAATGCTCTTGCCGATGCTGACGTATCTGTTGACAGGGTCAGGTTGGCAGGAACTGTAGATTTGAAGGCGAATGAAGAGGGTTTATTACGTGCCCTTGAAGAGTTGGATATTCCATTAAGGGTGGTTTCAAGAGCTGAGATTGAAACTTGTGCAAAAGATTATTCTAAATCAGGTTTTGTTATAGAGAAGATTGGAGTGGGGGGTGTATGTGAGCCGGCAGCCCTTATTTCAGGAAGGAAGACAAAATTAATATTAAAGAAGCAGAAATATCCGGGAATAACAATAGCAATAGCGCAGGAAAACTTTATGTGGTAGGGATTGGTCCGGGCAATCTGGAGCACTTGAGCGTCAAGGCTGTTGAGGTCTTGAAAGGCTCTGACTGTATTATTGGGTATAAAACATACATAAATCTGATAAAGGAATTAGTTGAGGGTAAGGAGGTAATTATGTCAGGGATGCGTGCGGAGGTCGAGCGTGCTACTCTGGCTATTGAAAAGGCAGAATCAGGAAATGTTGTTTCTGTTATCAGCAGCGGTGATCCGGGTGTGTATGGAATGGCAGGCTTAATACTGGAAGTCGCGAAAAGCGGCAAACAAAAGATACCGATCGAGATTGTCCCGGGTATTCCATCTGAAAATGCAGCAGCAGCTCTTTTGGGTGCACCTTTAATGCATGACCATGTTACCATAAGTCTGAGTGACCTTCTAACATCATGGGATGTAATTGAGAAAAGGATTGAGCTTGCTGCAGAAGGAGATTTCGTAGTTGTCCTTTATAATCCTAAAAGCTCTGAGAGGAAATGGCAGATTGAAAAGACGATTAAGATATTATTGAGCAAAAAACCATCAGGTACCCCAGTTGGTATAGTCAAAAGCGCTATGCGTGAGGGGGAATCATTAGTAATTACTACCCTTGGAGAAGTGTTGGAGCATTCGATAGATATGACGACAATACTGATAGTAGGAAATTCTACAACATTTGTTTATGATAATTATATGATAACACAAAGGGGTTATAAAGTTTGATACTAGTGATGTCCGGGACTGAAGAAGGAAGGGAAATAGTTGAAAGACTGAATGAGCGAGGAGTAGACGTAGTTACAACAGTAGCCACAGAATACGGACACGAAATCTATGAGAAAATTGGTTTAGGGCATCTGTGCCTTCAGGGAAGGCTTGACATAACAGGCTTGTCTGGACTTATACATGACAAAAATATTAAAACCCTCATCGATGCAACTCATCCCTATGCAGCTCAGGCGTCTCTGAATGCAATAAAGGTGAGTGAAGAGTGTGGTATTAAGTATATCAGGTTTCAGAGGCCTTCCACAGTTTTGGACTCAGCATGTACGGATAAGACGGATATAAAAGAACTTGAGTCAGTACATTTTGTTAAGAATGTGGATGAGGCCGTAGAGTGGTGCCGTAAATCAGATAGAAAAAATATATTATTAACAACCGGTTTCTCCTCTGTCGAAAAGTTCGTGAAACTAAAGGATGAGAAAAATATTTACATCAGGATGCTGCCGATGCCTGTGCCTATTGAACAATGTGTTAGGATGGGTATTAAATCGTCAAATATACTAGCTCTTCAAGGGCCTTTTACACTGGAACTTAATAAGGCAATCTTCAATCAGTATCATATAGATGTAGTAATTACTAAGGATAGCGGCAAGACTGGTGGTGTCCAGGAGAAAATTCAGGCTGCAATGGAGATGGGAATAGACACTGTGGTAATTAAAAGGGAAGAGATAGATTACCCTGTGATATGTTCATCAATAGACGAAGTATTCTCCATGTTGGGAGTGGAACAGTAGACACGAAGTGCACGAATTAACACGAAGACCGTGGACACCCTGTCTGCCGACAGGCAAGGAATTGCACGAATTAGGTGGTTTCGGCAGTAGAAAAGAAGATTGGAACGCTAAAGTAGAAGTAATTGTTTTATTGGATTAAAAACTTTGTAAAAAAACCATTATTTTACTATGATATGACACTATGTATTACACAAACAGCAAAATACTTAATTAAATGAGAGGAGTTGTTAATGAAAGGTATAGTGAAGGTCAAAATGGTTTTGACTGTTTTCTCTATGATATATATTTTCTTTGCAGGTATTGAAGGTTTCAAATGGGAAACAGCTTATGCTCAACACACCGATGTCTTTAATCTTTATCAAGACAAGGTTCCCGGTAAAGAAGAGCGTATGAGAGATATAAAACCTGATGCACCGGAAGCGGAATGGATTGAAGTAGAAGATAACTATAAATATGAAGTTTCAGTAGAAAAAGGTAAATTCGAGGCAAAAGAGCTTACAATGGCAGACATAGAATTGTGGGAGATTACGGATAAATCACCTTTTGAGTGGCACCAGGTGGATTATTACCTTGAAGGAGAGATAAGGGAAACACACACGAGAACCTTTGGTAAACAAAAGTGTGACCGTTTGAGAAAGGGTACACTGTTCTGGCTTAAGGACGGTAAAAAGTGTGTTTATTGGACAAAATGGACAACCTGGGATTGCAGGCCTGAAGGTGAACGGGATACTGCAACGTATATATACCCTGATGACAAGCCCTGAAGCTTATCTCTAAGGAAATTAAATTAAAATATTAAATTTACTATTGACTTACAAAGTGAAAAATGATATTTTCTAATCTGTAATGATTACTAATTAGAAATTGCTATATTTTATGAAAGGAGAACCGATATGAGTGTATTAGTTACTAAAGAAGCTCCTGATTTTACGGCTGCGGCTGTATTGTCGGATGGTAACATCAAGGAAGACTTTAAGCTGTCTGATATGAAGGGAAAATATGTTGTACTTTTCTTCTATCCGCTGGATTTTACATTTGTGTGTCCGACGGAGTTGATTGCTCACGATAAACGAATTGAAGAATTTAAGAAACGAGACGTAGAAGTTGTCTGTGTCTCTATAGATTCACAATTCAGCCATTTTGCATGGCGAAACACGCCTGTAGAAAAGGGTGGTATCGGAGCAATTAAGTATCCCATGGTAGCGGATGTTAAGCACGAGATTGCGCGAGCTTATGGGATTGAATTTGCCGATGCAGGGATTGCATTGCGTGCATCATTTTTGATCGACAAGGACGGTATAGTTCAGCATCAGGTAGTTAACAATCTTCCTCTCGGTCGCAATGTAGATGAAATGCTTCGTATTGTTGACGCCTTACAGTTTCACGAAAAGCATGGTGAAGTTTGTCCTGCGGGCTGGCAGAAGGGTGAGGATGGTATGACGCCGACAGCGGATGGCGTAGCAGGCTACCTTTCTTCACATTCAGAAAAACTTTGATTGTTATGCTAATGATTAATTATAGAATCCCTTAAATTAAAATGTAATTATAATTTTGGAGGCAAACAATGGGAGAACTGACAAACGAGAACGTTCTTGGTGTTGCAAAGGGCAGTGAAGTAGAGGATGCAGTAAAAGCGAACTTTCAGGGTGAGACTGCTGAGGTTGGTCTTTATCTTGCGATGTGCCGACAGGCACAGAGGGAAGGACTCCCGGAGATAGCAGAAGCATTGAAATCTATTGCCATGGATGAGGCATGGCATGCGGCTCGCTTTGCAGAACTTAACGGGTTAATAAGCGAATCTACGAAAGAAAATCTGGAGAAAATGCTTGCGGGTGAACAGGGAGCTAACAAGGGTAAAAAGACAGCAGCCACAAAGGCTAAAGAGATTGGAATAGATGAAGCACACGATTTGTTCGATGAATCCTCAAGAGATGAAGGACGACATGCAAGGACTCTTGAAGGTCTACTGAAAAGATATTTCTAAGCAGTAGAAAACACAAATATACACATTGAAGAGGACAGGAATTTCTTCTTGTAAGAAAGCCCTGTCCTTTTTTATTGATTATTGATTAACTGAAGTCTCTATCCATCACGGTCTTGCGTCTATCTGCCTTTGCATTCTCGATTGCCTGTGCACATAAACTGCGAATGATATTGGACAAGGCAGGTGCAACGTTAGCAGCTGTACTCATTCCCGCCGTCGAACGAATGTGTTTCTTCAGCTTAGATGCAACCACCAGTATTTCATTTCCGTCATTAGAATCGCTCATAATATTCTCCTTATTGAAAAAATCTAAAATTATTTACTGTTTAACACTAAGGTTCTATAGCACTAAACATAATATAATAAAATCATTAATATATTGAAGGAACTGACGCCTCTTGCTTATTCATGCGATGGATATTTTGGTGATGGGATAGGTAACATGCGCCCCTCTGCTATCTTTTGCCTGTACATGAGTCCATGGTTCATCACCATCTGTCATTCTTACAAAGTGAAAAGGTGATGGTTGTCTCTGTTTAGGCCCGGTGCCGGGATTTACTATAAGATTAATTGTTAATATATTTTCATTGGTTGCATGTTCCTCATCCTGCTCGGCAACCACTTCGTCATCAAAAGCGTCGACCATTATGATTCCCTCAACCTTCAGGAATTTAGTTTTTGCTCTTAAATCCCATTCAGCTTTTATTATCTTGATTTGCAGAGTATCCATAAGGTCTATTACTTTGCTTATTAAAGAAAATTAAACACCTGATCTTGCAGGAATATAGAAAATACATTAACAGATACAGAAGTAATTGCAAGTCTAAATAGCTATGATGCTAGTTTAAAATTTAATATTTAGTAATGATTTTAAGTGAGTTTTGTTATAGAATAAATATTATGTAAAATAACTTGTATCAAACATTGTAGAAGGGAGAACATGATGTACGTTACTGGAATTGGCAGGACAAAGTTTGGAGTTCTAACAGAAACTATGCCGGAACTGATATACCAGGCAATGTATAATGCCATTAACGATAGCCCGATTGCAATTGAAGAGATAGGGGCCGTTTACGTCAGCAATTTTCTGGGTGGGCCATCAGAGAAGCAATTGCATCTGAACTCTGTTGTGTCAAGTTTACTGCCTGAGTTAAGACTACCGATTATTCGAGTTGAGACTGCCTGCGCATCAGGTAGCAGTGCACTCTTTCAGGCCATAATCGCTTTGTCACGATTCGAAAATATTCTGATTGTGGGTGTAGAAAAGATGAGCAATGCGACTACTGAGGAGAGTTCTCAGAACCTTGGAATGGCAGGTGATCGAACGGCAGATCAGATGCAGGGATTGATATTCCCCGCACATTATGCCCTGGTTGCCCAACAACATATGCAGGAATACGGAACAACCCATGAAGACCTGGAATTAGTTTCATTCAAGAATCACTGCAACTCCAGATTGAACCCGTTAGCTCATTTCAGTCATAAGGATGTAAGCCGTGAAATGATAAAGAATGCGGCAGTTATAGCTTCACCTTTGAATTTGTTTGACTGTTCACCCATGTCAGATGGGGCGGCGGCTGTCGTAATCTCAAAGAATAAGAAGAGCGATCGTGATGTGACGATAACCGGATCAGCCCTTGCTACCGATCACATTTCTTTATCACATCGAAAGGAACACACCTCTCTGGAGGCGGCAAAAGTAGCCAGCAGAGAGGCATACGAACTGGCGGGAATCACTCCCGGTGACCTTGATATAGTGGAGGCCCATGATTGTTTTACCATAAACGAACTAGTGGCCATGGAAGACTTGGGAATATGTAAACCTGGTGAGAGTAAAGATTGGGTTAGAGAGGAGAGAACAGCTATCAAAGGAGACATGCCTATAAATACTGACGGAGGTTTAAAGGCTGACGGTCATCCTATTGGGGCTACTGGTCTTGCCCAGGTGTTCGAAGTTGCTACTCAGCTGCGGGGTGAAGCAGGCAAGCGCCAGGTAGATGGAGCTGAGATTGGCCTCACGCACAACATTGGCGGTGTTGGTGGGACAGCTGTAATACATATTCTTGAAAGGAGGAGTTAACGTGGTATATGAGTGTGAAGGTTGCCATAAACATTGGTATTATGACGTTAAAAAATGCATCTTCTGTCAGGGGGACGTTAAGGAGGTGGAGTCAAGTAAAAGTACCGTCAGGGGATTCACCAGGATTGAGATTCCGTCTCCGGGGCATACAAGAGTTCCATATTGTGATCTTTTGCTGGAGGATGAGTATGGAAACTTTGAAATAAGAAAATCTTTCTCTGATCATGAACTGGGAGAATTAATTGAGGCTGAGCCGAAAGAGTCTAAAAAGGTGGCCAAGAGTAGAACGGTTGGAATAGTTGGTACAGGAATAATGGGTAGTGGTATTGCACAGATTTGTGCCCAAACAGGGTATCATGTAATAATGATTGACAGACATGAAGATATTGCCAGGAAAGCGCTGACAAGGATCGATAAAGCACTTTCTAAAACATTAAAGGAAGAGTTGAAACAGGAAATTCTTGGCAGGATTAAGATAACGGCAAACCTTTATGAGTCTGAGCATGCAGATCTTATGATAGAGGCGCTGACAGAAGATATGGAACTCAAGAAGGAGGTGTTCAGGGAATTGGACAATGAGTGCAATGTTGATACAATATTTGCAAGTAACACCTCATCACTTTCTCTAACCGAATTATCTCAGGCTCTAAAGGATCCCGGCAGATTGGTAGGCCTTCATTTTTTCAATCCGGTACCGAGAATGAAGCTGGTTGAGATTATAAGGTCAAAGCACACATCTGATGCAGCTGTTGAATATGCGAAGGAGGTTGCATTCGAATTGGACAAAACACCCGTATTTACCGGTGATGCACCGGGCTTCATAGTTAATCGTCTTCTTCTTGTATTCTTAAATGAAGCAATGGATAAACATGCCGACGGTACTTCCACTGCAGAGGACATTGATAAGGCAGTGACATTGGGACTTAATCACCCCATGGGACCATTAGCACTATCAGATTTAATCGGTCTTGACGTATGTAAGGCTATTCTAGATGTGTTGTACGAAGGATACAAAGACCCCAAATATAAACCATGCAAAACACTCTGTGAGATGGTTGAGAAAGGCAATCTTGGAAGAAAAACTGGTGAGGGTTTTTACAAATACTAGGAGGATGTTAAATGGGTGACAACGAAAATCTTGTTGAAGATATTTCAGGCAAGATTAAAACCGGTGAGATACAGCCCTGGAAGGCAGAGTCGGTTTTACTGGAAGAATACGAAGCAAGTGCTCCTGAGCATTTTCGTACAGCGGCCTTGAGCAGAAGAAAGTGCATAGAGGAATTATCCGGCTTCAAGTTCAATTATTTAGAACTGCCGGAAAAACCTTACCTGATGCAATGGCGTTGTCCAAAGGATAACTCTATATGGCATCTGGAAGCCAGAGATACAGACACTGTCTGTACTAATTGTAGTTCCGCTCTGGAACCTTTTGGAACTGATGTAGATAGATTTCGGCCACTGGTAAACAATTATATCGGAGGTAGAGAAGAATACTACTCCTATGCCGGCCAGGTAAAGGTCTTTGGCGATATAGACAAAACATTTACTAATCTATTGGCCTATGGTCCCGGGTTTGGGTCTATTGGGATCAGTGTGGGCTGTTTCAGGATTAATAAATTAGGGGGCGCAGAGGTGAAGGTTGGCAAGTGGGCAGGCGCTGCGCGCAACTTAGGATATGTTTTTGAGTGTGAAGAGGAACGTGAGAAAGCAGTTGCTGTAGCAAAAGAGTTTTTACCTGTATTGAGAAAAGAGATGGAGGAAAAATATCTTGCAGAATTCAACGGAGGAATATATGAGGTTGAGTTTGTAAGAAGACAGCATCACGGACAGTTTTATATCTACATCTGTTTTTATACCAGATTTGAACATGCTCGTGGACATGGTGATACGTCCTCTGCTGTAGGATATGCCAGGGGACGTATGGATGCAGAATTTACCGAGAAGGGCGTTGCATATATACAGAGCCTCATTGCCATGGGATTTGATGGAGACCTGAAGCAGTCACCTCGAAACCGTCGAGGACGTTATGTTTCCGCCCAGGTGAAGGTTCCAATACCCGCTTACGAGAAAATGAGCAAAACCGGTATCGATAAATTGCTGTCATATATGGAAATTGACCGGCAGGGGGTTATGCAGGAACAGGGAGGGTTCGTTTACTCAGGGATGGGAGGGGAAATTATTCCTGCACTTTACCGGGGAACCAAAGTTAACCCGCGCCCGTACAATGTTTCATGCACCGAAAACGTATACGTAGAGATCAAGGGAGAAGATGTAATCTTCGGGGTAGAACTGCCTAACCTTGAAGTAGGTGCCACCTCAAACAGAGAAGGGCCGATCTGTCCGACAGCCAGAGAAGTCCTTAAGTTTATTGGCATAGGTACATCAAAGGAATTTGCTGCAGCCGCAGCCGCTATAACACTGGCGGGAGAGTTCAACTTCGCATTGCTACACCTGCGTGGCGAAATGTATGTTGGTAAATAGCAAATGCCATAATGGCAGCAAAAAAAGTGGATCGTGAATTTGTGTGCCAATGTGGCAGAAGTACTGATCTCACTGTATTTCGCGTAAGTTTTTTCTTATATATTGCTTACGTAAATTAAAATAGTACCTTATCTTATAAAATAAGTTGGCATTTGTTTTGCGATTAGAACGACTTAATATTTTACCTGTGGATAAGTAATTATGATGACACTATTAAAACGTGATAAGGTTCATTATAAGATTTTAATTACCGATGATGATGATGATTGTCGATTTGGCTTGAATGAAATATTTGAACCTGAAGGCTATACGACATACCTGGCGAGTTGTGGGAGAGAGGCTGTTGAAATTGCGAAGCATGAATTATTACATTTACTGATTTTGGATGTACACATGCCTGATTTTAGCGGTTTCGAAACATTTGAATTCATAAAGGAAGAAAAGAAGATACAAATTCCGTGTATTTTTGTATCTGCTGATACCTCCAAGTCTCTAAAGTTTGAGGCAATTGAGGCAAATGCCTATACCTTAATTTCCAAGCCAATAAACAAAGAGATCATAAAATATGCTGTAGAGCATTCACTCGAAAAGTATTATTGAAAGTAGATTCTAAATTATTGAGTTAATCAATTCATAGAAAGGATGACAAATCATGAAGACAAAACCGTTAGGTGAAAAGATTCTGGTAAAGAGATTTGAAGCGGAAGAAAAGACTGCCGGTGGTATTCTGTTACCGGACGCAGCCAAAGAAAAGCCAAAAGAGGGGAAAATTATTGCACTAGGTGATGGTAAATTGCTGGATAGCGGTAAAAGAGCAAAGTTTCAGGTCAAAAAAGGGGATAAAGTAGTCTTTACATCTTATGCAGGAACCGAGATTGATATTGATGGTGAAGAATACCTGTTAATGTCAGAGGATGATATTCTTGCTATAATTGAATAATTAGGAGAACAGAATGGCTGGTAAAAAGGTACTGTGTGGTCATGATGCCGGTATGGCCATAAAGAGCGGGATAAATAAATTAGCTGGGGCTGTCAAGATAACGATGGGGCCTAAAGGAAGAAACGTAATAATTGAAAAAAGCTTCGGCTCTCCTACAATTACAAAAGATGGTGCAACCGTTGCGAATGAACTGGAGTTTGAAGACATATATGAAAATATTGGCGCACAGCTGGTAAAAGAAGTTGCATCTAAAACAAGTGATGTTGCAGGTGACGGTACAACTACTGCAACTGTGTTGTCCGAGGCAATATATACAGAAGGCTTAAAGTGCCTTGTGGCCGGGTCGAATCCGCTGGGAATTAAGCGTGGAATCGAAAAATCGGTCGAAGCTGTTATCAATGAGCTTGTAAAGATGAGTATCAGTGTCTCAGGGAAGAAAGAAATAGAACAGGTGGGCACGATTGCGGCAAATAATGATCGGGAGATCGGAAAACAGATATCTGATGCCATGGGTCAAGCTGGCAGGGATGGCGTTATAGCAGTTGAGGAAGGTAAGGGACTGGACACTACGGTGGAGTTAGTTGAAGGAATGCAATTTGAGAAGGGGTATCTATCTCCTTATTTTATTACTGATACGGAGAAGCTTGAGGTTGTTTACGATGACCCGTATATTCTTGTCCATGAGAAAAAGATATCTGCTATAAAGGATCTTTTGCCTATAGTGGAAAAGGTATCACAATCAGGAAAGCCGTTATTGATAATTGCTGATGACATGGATGGAGATGCCCTTACGACTCTGGTAGTCAATAAGATGCGGGGGACATTGAAGTGTGTGGTAGTAAAGGCGCCTGAATTTGGAGATAAACGAAAGGCTGTGCTTGAAGATATTGCCGCGTTAACAGGCGCTAATGCAATATTTGAAGATTTGGGGGTTGGATTGGATACTCTTAAGTTGTCTGATCTGGGTGGAGCTAAAAAGGTTGTTATAGATAAAGACTCTACAATGATAATCGAAGGTAGTGGCTCAAGAAAGGAAATTCAGGGCCGAGTCGAACAGATAAGAAATGAGATTGAAAATTCTACTTCAGATTATGATATAGAGAAATTGCAGGGAAGGCTGGCAAAATTTGCGGGTGGAATAGCGAAGATTAACGTTGGTGCTGCAACAGAGGCAGAGATGAAGGAAAAGAAGGCACGCTTAGAGGATGCGATGCATGCTACTAAAGCTGCTGTTGAAGAGGGAATCCTGCCGGGAGGAGGAGTAGCACTTTTAAGGGCAGAAAAGGCCTTAAAAAAGCTGGAAGCAGAGCTTGATGAAGATGAGAAGGTTGGGTTAAACATCATACGAAAATCCCTGGAAGTGCCGCTCAGGCAAATAGCAGAAAATGCCGGGCTTAACGGGATTTTAGTTGTTCAAAAGGTAAAGGAATTAGAAGGTAACTCCGGTTTTGATGTTGCTAACGAAAAGTATACTGATATGGTTACGGCAGGTGTGATAGACCCGACAAAGGTTACAAGATCGGCACTTCAAAATGCAGCAAGTATTGCGGGGTTGTTACTGACAACAAACGCTATTGTTAGCGATGCTCCGGAGGAAGAGGAAAAGAAATAAAAATGAAGTAGACGTTGAATTAATGTAAGAAATTTTATATTATAAAAGCCATCTTTGCAAGAAGATGGCTTTTTTTATTCCAACTAACATTAGTTTCGCTACGATATGGACTTAAAACAATTGGGCAGAGAAATAATTGAGACATCGTATAAAGAGGGAGAATTTACATTAAGCTCCGGCAGGAGTAGTTCATATATATTCGATAAATACGCATTTGAAACCCGTCCAAAACTGTTGGATGCTATTGCAGAGGGCATGGGGAAGATGCTTAATAGTGATGTTACGAGAATAGCCGGGATGGAATTGGGTGGTGTACCTCTTGCAACTGCACTATCTCTCAAGACAGGCCTGCCTTTCGTTATTGTAAGAAAGGGTAAGAAAGGGTATGGTATTGATCGTCCAATAGAGGGAGACCTGATTACTGAAGACAGTGTTGTTATTGTTGAGGATATTGCAACAACCGGTGCACAGGCGTTACTGGCAGCAGAGGCTGTCGAGGAAGCTGGAGCAAAAGTATCGAGTATTCTTTATGTAGTTGACAGGGAAGAGGGTGCAAGAGAGGGGATTGAGAGTGAAGGTTACAGATTTGAAGCGTTGTTTACAAGGTCAGGATTGGGTGTGGGATGAAGAAGAAAAAGAAAATAAATAGTAAATATGATAAATACCAGAGTCCACTGGCCGAGAGATATGCCAGCGAAGAGATGAGCTATAATTTCTCAGATCAATTGAAATATAGTACTTGGAGATCACTCTGGATTGCGTTAGCAGAAACAGAAAAAGCGCTTGGGGTTAAAGCAATTTCACGAAAGCAGATCGATGAAATGAAGAAATTCCGGGACAAGATAAACTTTGATGCGGCAAGGAAACATGAAATCAGGGTGAAACATGATGTAATGGCACATGTTCATGCATTTGGTGATCAGTGTCCTGCCGCAAGTTCGATAATTCATTTGGGTGCAACAAGTGCATTTGTACAGGATAATGCGGATTTGATTCTCATGAAAAAAGGTATGAATATCCTGATGAAAAAACTTGTTAATGTTATAGATGCACTGGTCGTCTTTGCCAGCAAAAACAAAAACTTGATTACTCTGGGGTACACACATTATCAGCCGGCTCAACTTACGACTGTTGGAAAAAGGGCATGTCTGTGGATGCAGGACTTTATTCTTGATATAGAAGATCTGGAGAACCGGATAGATAATCTAAGATTCAGAGGCGCTAAGGGTACAATTGGCACACAGAACAGCTTTATGGCTCTATTCAATAGAGATGAAAAAAAGGTAAGACAGCTTGATCAGCAGGTATCAAAAAAAATGGGGTTCGATAAAATCCTTCCTGTTGCAGGCCAGGTTTATACCAGAAAGATTGACAGTCAGATTTCAGATGTTTTATCGGGTATTGCTCAATCTGCGCATAAGTTTGCAAATGATCTCAGACTTCTGCATAATTTGAAAGAGATCGAAGAACCATTTGGGAAAAAGCAGATTGGTTCTTCCGCCATGCCGTATAAACGAAACCCAATGCGTTGTGAAAGGGTAACCGCTTTGGCCCGGTACATAATTTGTGATGGAGTGAATACAGACCTGACGAGTGGGGCACAGTGGTTTGAGAGGACACTTGATGATTCTGCAAACAGACGGCTTGTACTGCCGGAAATGTTTATTGCGACTGATGCAATGCTGGATATTGTTCTTGGTGTTGTCAGAGGCTTAACTGTTTACCCAAAGGTGATTGAGAAGCGTGTTAACGAGGAATTGCCCTTTTTAGCCTCGGAAAGTATATTGATGGAGGCCGTAAAAGCAGGTGGAAACCGGCAGAAACTCCATGAAAAAATACGTAAATATTCAATGGAGACTATTACGCTTGTCAAAGAGAAAGGTGCGGATAATGATTTTATGGAGCGAATCAAAAGAGATGAAGATTTTGCAATAATTAAAGGCAAGTTATCTAATATCTTAAATCCAAAGAATTTTATTGGCAGGGCGCCTAAACAGGTGACTGAGTATAACGCAGAAGTTGCCAGGCCTCTGCTTCGAAAGTTCAAGAAACTGCTTGGCGTGAAGATTGAATTCAAGGTGTGAAAATGGCGATAAGCTCAAACAAGGGATTAGGATTTATATTGATAACTAACAGGAACATCTGCGAAGCAAAACTTGTTGACATAATAAGCCAGGCCATTGATGGGGGTGTTGAAACCGTTCAGTTGAGGGAAAAAGACCTGAGCAGTGTTGAATTATATATTCTGGCAAGAGAGATTCGTGAAATAACAAAGAAGAAGGGTGCGAGCCTGATAATTAATGACAGGGTTGATATAGCGCTTGCCGTTGATGCTGATGGTGTGCATCTTGGCTGGCAGTCTTTGGACATAGAAATAGTTCGAAAGATGATAGGACATGATAAGTTGATTGGTTTTTCTGCCCATAATCTACAGGAGGCAGAGAAGGCAGAAAATTCAGGTGCAGATTACGTTACCATCAGCCCAATATTTGATACAGCTAGTAAAGATTACTCTATAGAGCCGTTGGGCACTGAGATAATAGGAAAGATCAAGGAGGAAATAGATATTCCGGTTATTGCGTTGGGTGGTATCAACGAAAACAACATAAGCAGTGTTCTGGAAAACGGTGCTGATGGTATTGCCGTTATATCAGCTATACTTCAATCTGAAGATCCTATGCAATCTGCAAGCAGGCTTTACAAAGAGATTAAGAAGAATGAATCAAAGTCAGAAGAGAAAATATTAACCGGGAGGGAAGATGCAGCTATTAACTAACTTGAAATTTGATGATAAAGGCCTTATACCGGCTGTTATTGTTGACGTAACTGATAACAGGGTTTTAACACTGTGCTTTATGAATCAGGATGCACTGGAGAAGACTATCGAAACAGGCCAAGTACATGTATTTCGTCGCTCAAAGAATAGATTGATGCTTAAGGGGGAGACTTCAGGCCATACACAGTCAGTAGAAGAGGTTTTCTTTGATTGTGAGGGTAAGTCACTCGTTATAAAGGTTAAACAAAATGTTGCTGCCTGTCATGCCGGCTATATGTCGTGTTATTACAGGAAGTACAACGATAAAACCGATAGTATCGAAATAATAGAGGAAAAGGTCTTTGATCCGGAGAAGACGTATTAAGACCTGACAGTAGTCAGAAATTACTTGCAAAGGATATTATCAATTGTTATATTCATAACATATAAATATATTTATCTTTACTATAAGCAGGTCAGAAATAGTGGGGGAAAGCAAAGCATGAATAAAATTATCAGTCGTTACGGACTCGTGTTTTTGGCTTTATCGGTCTTTTTGGTACAGGGATGTGCTGAAGTGAGCGAACTAAGGAAACTTAATAATCGTCAGGCAATTACTATTCGCGATCAAATGTCTGAGCTTGATAAGTTAAGGACTGAAGTTGATTCTGCTAATAAAATTAACAGGGCATATGAAGAACGTGCACAGTCTGATGAGGAAGTAAAGAGAAGGCTTCGTGCTGATTTAGAGAACCTTGCAAAATCTATTGGTGGTGGTGCTGTAGTCAGGGATACAATAGAAGGCCCTGTGATTCAACTTCCTGAGACAATTTTATTTAGTTCAGGTCTAGCCAAGTTGAAGTCGAAAGGTGAAGCTGCTCTAAAGAAGATTGCTGCACACCTAAATGAAAGACCTGATGCTTTGGTAAGGATTGATGGCCATACAGATACTGATCCAATAGTTAAATCAAAATATTTGTGGGATTCGAATCATCATTTATCGGCAGGAAGGGCATTGAGTGTTTTGCAATATCTTGTTAGTAAAGAAAAGATTGATTCGAAAAGGATACACATAGCAGGTTATGGTCCAAACAGGCCAATCGCCTCCAATGCTACCAAAAAAGGTAAGGGGAAGAATAGAAGAGTTGAATTTCTCATCTTGCCTCCTGCAGCTAAGACAGGTAGTGAATAACATAGTATTTTTAACTAATTAATTTGAATTTAAAACACTTCTTACAAAACTTAAAAGCCTTGCTGCTATAAGTAGTGGAAGATGTGCTTGAATAAAAAGAAGGTATTACAGTAAGGCAGTATGACAACGGTAGCAAATTCACAAAACAAAAAGGTAAAAAATGATAGTAGCACCTGGCAGTTTTTATGTTCTGTTAAGCTTGCCGTTATCATTATAATCATTCTGGCAGTTGCATGTATCCTTGGTACGCTAATTCTTCAAATGAGGCCGCCTGAAGATTATGTAAACAGATACGGTGAAGGCCTTGCGAAATTCTTTTCGGCAGTTCAACTCACAGATATATTTCATTCCTACTGGTTTTCATTTCTTCTGGTATTGTTGTGTGTAAATCTGGGTTGCTGTACGGTAAAGAGGTGGCGTAATACCGTCCTCCAGATAGGCTTCCTGGTCACACATATCAGCATAATCATGATACTGATTGGTTGTGTTATCGATATGATGCTGGGAGAAAAGGGTGGTGTGAATGTTTATGAGGGAAAGTCTGTAGACTATTACCTGAATCGTGCTGATTACAGGAAGATACCTTTAGATTTCAAGGTATATTGTGACGACTTTATAATAGAAAGACATCCACCGAATTACAAATTACTTACCTTTGTAAAAAACAAAGAGCTGGAAAAATTTATTCCGCCAAAAGTAGGCAATAAAATTAAAATTCCGGGCTCTAACTATGCGGTCACGGTTAAAGATTTTTATCCGGATGCAGAATATAGAGCGGAACCAATTAATACGTCCAAAGAGCCAAATAATCCCGGTATATATGTTCAAATGCTGGAGTCTAACCACGTTACTGCTGAAGGCTGGCTTCTTGCAAAAGACCGTAACTGGTATAACGATCCTAAACGTGATTTAAAGATTGAGTACCTGTGGGCAGATAATGACGACGCTTATGAGAAGCTTGCTAAGGCTGCAGGGGAAATCGCAAAGCCAACGCTGGATGTTGTTATAGAGGGAAAGAATATTTCCAGGAGTGCGCCGGTAGAAGTAGGAAAAAGCATATCGATTGACGGTACTGAATACGTGGTTGAGATTAAGCAACTGGCGCTTGATTATGCTGAAAGGGATGCACCATTAAACGAGCAATCTTCAGATAATCCGGCTGTAAGAGTTGAGATTAACGGCCCACAGGGTAAAGAAACCCGTTGGACATTCTCGAAGTACCCTGATTACTGGGACAAAGCCCATCAGGCAAAATACAAGGATGTTAAGCTTACGTGTTATGTTCCTGATAATTTCTCTCAAACTGCAAATAGTTTAAGGATAGTCCAGAATAAAGATGGAAAGCAGACACTTTCATATCTTAGCAAAGGTAAGCTGGTCAGTATTACAGATTGGGAAGTTGAGAAGAGATATGATATTGAAGATACAGGACTGCAAATGAGAATACTAAAATATTTCCCTTCGCATAGCATAAAAAAAGAGGTTGTTGAGAGTACCGGTAGCCATGAGGGTCATAATCATGGGCCCGGTGAACATATAGGCACACCTGCAATATTTGTTGAAATAGAAGGCCCCAGAGGTACAGTGGCAGATTGGATGCTCGCAAATAATCCGCCAAAATGGTATCCTGATAAGAACTTTGCGCTTTTATACGAACAGGCTGGTATGGCGATAAAAGATTATAAAAGTATACTGAGAGTTGTTGAAGACGGAAAAACTGTAATGACAAAAATTATTGAAGTTAATGACCCTTTGAAGTATAAAGGATATGTATTTTACCAGTCAAGCTACGATCCTGAAGGGGAGAGATACACCGGGCTTCAGGTAACCAGAAATCCCGGTCTGATAGTGGTATATACCGGATTTATTCTTTTGTGTATAGGTGTTGTCTTTATCTTTTATGTAAAGCCGTTCTTAAGACGAAAATTGAAGAAAGGGCAAAAGGTAGAAGAATATTATTCAGAAGATGAGATCGCTGCTGAGCATATTGAGTAAAACATACTATACGGATAGAATTTCGAATTTAAATTATAAATTGATGATAATTAGTTCTCATTTAACAAAATAAAAAAGAGAGGTGTGTTAGTCATGGATTTCACGCTGAATATTACTTATTATGTCTATATTGCCGCTATAGTTGCTTACATAGTCAGAGAAGTTTGGAGGGCGAAAACCTTACGTTGGATCGCCTTTGGTGTGTTTACGGGCGGCTTTGTATTAAATACTATACTGGTAATTACAAGATGGTTTGAAGCAAATCATGCACCGATGTCTGACAAATATGAATCTTTTGTCTTCTTTGCCTTTACTATTGCCGGTGTGTACCTGATTATGGAACTTGTTACGATATTTATTGCTCGTGTACATGAATCTCGTCTGGGTATTGTTGGTGCACTGCAATCTCTTTTGGCGGTCTGGATGATACACTCTGCATTGAATACTGACAGTACTATAAAAGAATTACCTCCTGCGCTTCAGAGCAACTGGCTGGTCGTGCACGTAATAAACTATTTCGTATCTTATTCTGCCCTGAGTATATCATTCACTGCTGCAATAATTTACTTGATATATAGAGCAATATATCGTGGAAGAGCACAGGAAATAGTTATGTCTGGTTCTGACAGTCAATTAAGAAAGGACGTAACCTTTGACAAATTAGCCTATATTTCCGTCACCATAGGTTTCCCGTTTTTAACCATTGGCTTAATTACAGGTTCGATCTGGGCAAAAGGGGCATGGGGCACGTATTGGGGATGGGATCCGAAAGAGACGTGGTCTTTAATCAGCTGGCTTGTTTATCTCGCTTATCTACATTTACCAATGATTTTACCCAAGACAAAGATAAAGAAGACCCTTGCTCCTATTATACTCTCAATAGTACTGTTAATCGCTTTCCCCGTAGTCTTGTTTACATTTATGGGTATGCATAAACTTCCTACTGCTTCAGATAGTGACCATATTTATGCAGAATAGGCCTCGGAATAGTATTTTTTGACTTGTGTTAGGTTCCAGTATTTTTCTTTAGAAATGTTTAAAGGTTTTGCCCGGACGACATTAAAGTAAAGGAAAACTCCGTAAAAGAGTTTGTTTATCATATCTCCGTAATCACTCCTTTAACAGGAATTTCATAATTTTGCAAAGCAGGGGCGTACTAAAATGCGTCCCTACATTCTTAAGAATGATGTCTAAAGCAAGATTGCATGTCATTATCGAGGGACGAGTTCAGGGGGTCTTCTTCAGGGCTACTACAAGAGAAGAGGCATGCTCATTAGGTCTAAGCGGTTGGGTAAAAAATTGTTGGGATGGAAATGTTGAAGCAGTCTTTGAAGGTGAGAGAGATAATGTTGAGCAGGTTTTAAAATGGTGCCGGAAAGGCCCACCGGGAGCAATGGTTAAAAATGTTGATGTGACTTGGGGTGATGTAACTGACGAGTTTGATACATTCTCAATAGAATATTAGATAAGGAATTTATTGTGGTTGAGCAGAGCAGTGAATTGAAGACTGTTAAGAAGATAATAGAAAAAAATCTTACGGAGCTGCAAGAGCGTATAAATTTGGCCTGCTCACGCTCTATATATAAGCAGAAATCGGTTGAATTAGTAATATCAACAAAGTATGTAGGGGCTGACATTATAAGAATACTATCTGAGTTGGGTGTTTCATGTATAGGTGAGAATCAATTACAGGTTACTGAGAGAAAAAGAGAAGAACTGAATGATCTGGATTTAAGCTGGCATATGTTTGGCCACCTTCAAAGGAATAAGGTTAAAAAGGCTGTTCGTATCTTTGATTTGATACATTCCGTGGAAAGTGTGACTCTTGCAAAGGAGATAAATAAGGAATCTGAAAAGCTAGGTAAGAGTACGAGGATATTAGTAGAGGTTAATGTAAGCGGTGAGGAAACCAAGTACGGTCTTTCTCCCGAAGAGACTATTCCTTTCATGCGCGAAATAAATAATCTTGAAAGTATTAAAGTAGAGGGTTTAATGACGATGATGCCCATTGTAGATGATCCTGAAACATGCAGACCTATGTTTAAGGGACTGCGTGAATTGAGTGAAAGAATCAGAGACGAAAACATTCAGAATGTTGAGATGAATATTCTGTCAATGGGAATGACTCAAGATTTTGAAGTTGCAATAGAAGAAGGTGCAAATTTAGTTCGTGTTGGATCGGCAGTATTTAAAGGGATACAAAACAAAGACATTATTTTGCCATTAACAACTAAATGATCTGCCGGAATAGATGGTTAAGATAAGAGCAACGGATGGTGGGCTAGTTATATCTGTTAAGGTGCAGCCAAATTCCAGTAAAGACCGGGTGATAGGGAAATATGCTGACCAGATAAAGATTGCAGTTACCGTAGCACCAGAAAAGGGTAAGGCAAACAAGGCCGTAATCAAACTGTTTGCCAAATGGCTGGGCATTAAGAGTTCAGATATTCAAATAATATCCGGAGAAATGTCAAGAGACAAAGAACTGTTTATAAGAAACATTACAGAAGAAGATTTGTATAAATTAATTTAGTTTAGTAATCAATTTTGTTTTCTTAATTTTAATACATTGCCGATATTGTAAGACATGAGTTATAAAGATACTATCAATTTGCCAAAGACAAAGTTTTCCATGAAGGGAAACCTCGTTCAGAGAGAACCTGAGTTTCTTAAGAAGTGGGAAAAAGATGGCCTGTACGCTCAAATACGAAGCGCCAGGGCGGGCGCCAAGAAATTCATTCTCCATGATGGGCCTCCATACCCTACAGGAGACCTCCATATAGGAACAGGATTAAACAAAATACTGAAAGACATGATTGTTAGGTTTTATACCATGAATGGGTATGACGCCCCGTATATACCGGGCTGGGACTGCCATGGCCTGCCCATTGAACACAGGGTATTGCAGGAACTGGGTTCAAAGGCTAAAGAGATGGAAAAGATTGAGATTCGCAAGAAGTGCAAAAAATATGCTGAAAAATTCGTAAAGGTGCAGATGAAGCAGTTTAAGGCACTAGGGGTATCGGGCGACTGGGAATCTGCCTATCTAACATTCACACCTCAATACGAAGCAGGTATTATTGAGGTATTCGGGAAGCTTGTTGAAAAAGGATACGTCTACAGAAGTCTGAAACCCATACATTGGTGTATGCAATGCGAAACTGCGCTTGCTGAGGCAGAACTGGAATACCATGATCACACCAGCCCTTCAATTTACGTCAACTTCAAACTGATAGATACTACAAAAGATAAGTTTGATGGACTCCAGGATGAAGATGCTTATATGCTGATATGGACTACTACTCCATGGACATTGCCGGCTAACCTTGCTATCGCACTACATCCTGAATATCAATACACAGCAGTAAGATATATAAATCCAAAGACACAAAAGAAGCAGGTCTCAATTCTGGCAGAAGATTTAGTGGATTCGGTCATGAACCGGCTTGAAATAGAGAATTACAAACGTTTGGGTACGGTCAAGGGCAGTTCGTTGGAAGGGTTGAAATATCAGCATACTATTATGAGGCGGGAAGGGGCTGTAGTACTGGCAAATTACGTAACCCTTACTGACGGAACAGGGTGTGTGCATACTGCTCCAGGCCATGGACAGGACGATTACCAGACAGGCTTGAAATATGACATGCCGATTGTAAGCCCTGTAGATGCCTCTGGTGTATTTACAGAAGAGGCGGGGGATTTTGCCGGGCAGAATATATATGACGCAAATAAATCAATAACAGACAAACTCGATGAGTTGGGTCTTTTATTGCGTATGGACAAAATAGGCCACTCTTATCCTCATTGCTGGCGTTGTAGGAAACCGGTGATCTTTCGGGCAACTGAACAGTGGTTTGTAAACATGGATCATCAGGATCTCAGGAAGAATGCATTAGCTGAGATAGAAAAGACAGAGTGGATACCTCAATGGGGAGAAGTAAGATTATCAAATATGATAAAGGATCGCCCTGATTGGTGTATCTCCAGACAACGCTCATGGGGTGTGCCTATACCTGCTTTCTATTGTAACAGTTGCAAGGAATCACTCCTGGATGTGAAAGTTGTGAACCATGTGCGCGATATGTTCCTGCAGCATGGTGCAGACAGCTGGTTTTATAAAGATACGAAGGAGTTCCTGCCGGACGGCACAAAATGTCCGAAGTGCAGCTCTTCTGACTTTGAAAAGGAGAACGATATCTTTGACGTATGGTTCGAATCAGGTTCCAGTCACAATTCTGTAGTGAAGAAGCGGGAGGAATTATCTTTCCCTGCGGATATATACCTTGAAGGAAGCGACCAGCATCGAGGCTGGTTTCAGCTCTCTCTGCTTCCTTCAGTTGCGGCATGGGGTTGCGCGCCATTTAAAGCAGTAATAACTCACGGTTTTGTAGTAGACGAGCATGGTAAGAAGATGTCTAAGTCGCTTGGCAACTTTGTATCGGTCGGAGACGCCCTGAAGGATATGGGAGGGGACATCGTAAGGCTCTGGACATCTTCCATGGAATACAGAAATGAGATGAACACTTCTCACGATATTATTGCAAAGTTATCAGATTCCTACAGGCGTATCAGGAATACATTCAGGTATATTCTTGGCAATCTATTTGATTTCGATCCAAAGCAAAATTCGGTAGAGTACTCCCAACTGTTGGAGATTGACAGGTGGGCGCTTCACAAGACAGAGGAACTCATAACCGCAATAACATCTGCTTTCAAATCATATCAATTTCACCGCGTTTATCATATTATTCACAATTTCTGTGCGGTTGAGATGAGCTCCTTCTATCTGGATATTCAGAAGGACAGATTATATACCTTTTCGAAGAATTCTATTGAAAGACGTGCAACCCAGACCGTTCTTCACAGGATAAATTCTGTGTTGGTAAGGCTCCTTGCCCCAATCCTGGCCTATACCTCTGAAGAGGTGTGGCTGGAGATGATACATGATGATGACAATATCACATCTGTGCACCTGTCTGATTGGCCGGTTAATAATGACAAGTATATAGATAAAGAGCTTAACGATAAGTGGGAAAAGATTATCAAGATCAGGACGGATGTTGCAAGAGAGTTGGAAGGAATGAGAGCGTCTAAAAAAATATCTCTCCCTTATTTGAAGAATCCAGAGGCTCTTCGCTTACACTTACATCTGAGACTATAAATA
>JAANXD010000096.1 GCA_018263435.1 Candidatus Scalindua arabica
TCTAGCCCTCTGTGGTTGACGGCCTCGAAAAAACTACTCTTTTTAATACCGTCAGGAGGTGCAATCTCCTTGCTGGCAAAATCATCTTCTTCGAGAGCCTGAACAAGATGGCTCCCGGATGAGTAATGTCCTCGGCGTTTCCCAGTCCGGGGATAACTGCAACCAAGATTTGGTTTTTTGAAAGGCCAAAAACCAAACCGGTTTTAGTATATCCACATCACTCTATGTGGTATAGTTTTTGTAATTTAAGAAATGAATGAAATGTGATAGTAAAACCACACATCATTAAAGTCAAGGAAAAACGGATTACGGGTTACGAGTTACAGGTTGCGAGATTCGGGGTACGTGTTAGGTGTTACGGGTTGCGGATTGCTGCAATCCTGAATCCTCCATTCCTTTTTATCCGGTTATCCTGTCTAATTAATTTCTTTGTCCATGTTTTTGTTTTTCTCCGTGATCTCTGTGGCTTAGTGTGAAACTCGTCTTTATGTAATAAATCCTTGTAATCAAAACCGTTAAATGTAAAATATTTTCGGACACGAATTTCCCACGGACAAAAGACGCCGAGGGCGAGTAAAAGGCACTAATTATCACGGATAATAGCAGATTAGCACAGAAAAAGACAAGAAAGCATACACGTATAGGGGCATTGATAAATATATTTACTTCCGAATGAACAATACTTTATTATGAACCTTATTATCCTGTTTAAGAGTGATTTTATTGATGGTACAAAACGGGTACGTATTCAGGACCATCGCCTTGAGCACGTCCGCAAAGTAAACAGGTCATCGGTTGGAGATGAATTGCGTGTCGGGCTGATAAATGGGAATATTGGAGTCGGCAGGATAACACTTATCAATGAGAAACGGGTTGAAATGGATGTAGTTCTGGATCGGAAACCACCTGCTCCGCTCCCAGTAACCCTTGTCCTTGCGATGGTACGGCCAAGGGTTTTCAAGCGCGTCATTACACAGGCAAGCGCTATGGGAATCAAGAGAATCATTGTAATTAACTCCTATCGCGTAGAGAAAAGTTTCTGGAAGAGCCCGGCGCTGGAAAAAGAAAGTTTGACCAAATATCTGATAATGGGGCTTGAACAGGGGCAGGACACTATTGTTCCGGAGGTTTTGATTCGTCCATTATTTAAGCCTTTTGTTGAAGACGAATTATCTGATATTATAAAAGGAACCCTTACTTTTGTTGCACATCCGTATGCTTCGGAACAGTGTCCTTACAATATAGGACAACCGGTAACACTTGCGGTTGGCCCTGAAGGGGGTTTTATCCCGTATGAAATCAAAAAATTAATTGAGTGCGGTTTTACCGCCGTTCACATGGGAGAAAGAACCCTGCATGTTGAAAGTGCCATATCGGGTATGGTATCAAGATTAATGTAATCCTTGTAATCAAGCCTGTTAAATGTAAAATATTTTCAGTAAGTTGTCAGTGAATAATCATTCTTACTTTCATGGGAATGACAATATAGTAGCGCTGCGTTTATCTCTGCCCGCCGGCCTGCCCCCGTCCGAACGGCTTGGCCGGGCGGGCGCCGGTCTGCTAGGCTGGGTTTGCTTGGCGGGTGCGTAAATCCGCGTCCTATTGATAGATTATGGCAAAAGATATATTTTCACAAATAGCTGAGTACAACATCAGACAGGCAGAACCAAAGCCCGGTAAGACTGTCCTTCTCGTAGTCGGTATGCAGAAATACTTTGGCGAGATTGCCGAACCCATTCTTGAAAACGTTACTTCACTAATAAGGGGCTGCAGGGGAAATGGAATCAAGGTCTTATTTACCCGGCATGGCCACAAAAGTAAAATTGATGGAAGTATGATGTCAAAATGGTGGGGAGACCTGATTAAGTATGGAACAGAAGAGTGGGAGCTTATTGATGGAATAGAGGTGCCTCCTGAGGACATAATTGACAAGAGCAGGTACAGTGCATTTCATAAAACTGATCTTGATCTGAGACTTCAAAACGCGGGTGTGAAGGACGTAATCATTTCCGGAGTGCTGACCAATTGCTGTGTAGAGACAACGGCAAGGTCGGCTTTCGATCACGACTATGGGGTGTTTGTAGTTGGAGATGCATGTGCTACTGTTGACGAAGAACTACACGTTGCCACCCTTAAGACTCTGGCCTATGGATTTGCCTATGTTGTGGATACTAAGGGGATGATAGACTTTTTGGAAAAGTAAAGAATATGAAGAGAGTCGGAGCACATGTAAGTACAAGCGGTGGAGTTGAGAATGCACCATTAAACGCTTCGCAAATAGGCGCAAAGGCGTTTGCCCTCTTCATGAAGAACCAGAGGCAGTGGAAGGCAAAACCTTATACCAGTGATAATATTGATAAATTTAAAAATAATTGTGAAGAAGCCGGATATCTGCCGGAACATATACTTCCTCATGATGGTTATCTGATAAATCTCGGACATCCGGAAAAGGAGGGACTGAAGAAATCAAGAGACGCCTTTCTGGACGAGATGCAGCGCTGTGAACAACTGGGGTTGAAAATGCTGAACTTTCATCCGGGCAGTCATCTTAAGAAGATTTCAGAGGATGCCTGTCTGAAGAGAATCGCGGAATCGATTAACATCGCTCTGGACAAAACTAAAGGCGTTTCGGCAGTTATAGAAAATACTGCCGGACAGGGTACCAATATGGGTTTCCGGTTTGAGCAGCTGGCTACTATTATAGATAACGTTACGGACAAAAAGAGAGTAGGGGTGTGCCTGGATACATGCCACACTTTTACTGCCGGGTACGATATTAGAACAAAGAAGACTTTTAAGGCGACAATGGATGAGTTTGATAAGGTTGTCGGGTTTAAATATTTAAGCGGAATGCACCTGAATGATTCAAAGCCTGATCTTGGCGCCCGTGTGGACAGGCACCAGAGCATTGGCAAAGGAAAGCTGGGAGTGGAGCCGTTCCGGTTTATTATGAATGATAAACGCTTTGATGAAATCCCCATGGTGCTGGAGACAATCGATGCAGAGATATGGCCGGAGGAGATAAATCTGTTATATAGTCTTGAAAAATGAAAATAATCTTTTTCACACAAAGGCGCAGAGAGCGCAAAGAAGGAAAACTTAAAATAATGAAGAAAATTGTCTTAAACATTTTTGCAATATACGTTTTGCTTATCGGAATAACCTGCTTTACATGCAGTGCTGATGAGTTGGAAGATCAGGCGCTGTCTCTGTTTAGTGAGACCCAGAAGGCTTCGGTCTTCTATCTTGATAACGGGATGGAGGTGATTCTCATAGAGAATCATGCCAGTCCCATGATAACGGCATTTACGATCGTCAAGACCGGAAGCCGCAATGAGGATGCGGCAACAAACGGGTCCGCTCATTTCCTTGAACATCTGCTTTTCAACGGTACCAAGAACCGCACACAGCAGGAGCTTTATAACGAAATGGATTATTATGGCGGTTATAATAATGCTCATACAGGACCTGATTACACAAACTTCATGATCCTGATGCCGAAGGAGTTTATTGAGCAGGGGATGGACATACAGGCGGACATGCTTTTCAACTCTACTCTGCCTCACGAGAAATTCGAAAAAGAGCGTGGTATCGTTATCGAAGAGATTGGTAAAAGCGCAGACCGCCCGACAACTCAGGTACACAACCACTTCTTACGTAATTTATATTCAGGTACGCCTTATGAAAGGCCTGTACTTGGAACCGTATCCACAATTACACATCTGAAGCGTGATGATGTGAAGGCGTATTATCATTCATGGTACGTGCCTAACAATATGACGTTGATGGTCATCGGAGATTTTGCCGTTACAGAAATGATAGAACTGGTTAAAGAGAAGTATGGCCCGTATTCTGCCGGCCATCTTCCGGAACATAAGCCTGTCCTGCTGACACCACCTAAAACAGTGCGGATTGCCAGTGCAAATGGTATGGGGAAATTTCCTGACGATCGGCAGTATCTTAATATGGGTTACATATTACCTGCGCCTGCGTCTGAGGATTTCTTTTCATTACAGATGCTGGCCGAGTTTCTTGGCGGCAAGAAAGACTCAATTCTGGACGTTTTGTTTGAACAGGATTCCAATAAAGACCTGATTAATTCAATCAATACGAGTGTATCATTTAACAGTGATTTTTCAACTCTGCAGATCTCTGCAGAGCTGCCCTTAAATATCGATGTCGATCTGGTAGTAGACTTAATCTTAAATGCAGTACGAGACATGGCAGTAAAACCTGTTCCTGTGGACGAGATTCAACCGATATTAATATCAAGGGCTACAAGTGAGATTTACCTGCAGGAAAAACTGCACTATTATGCCATGATGAAATCGAGCTATCTTGCCGCCGGTGGTTATACCTTTCTCCGTGGATACATGGACAGCATAATGCAGGTTACACCCGAATCGATTCAGGATGCTGCATTGCAATATCTGAAATCCCAGTTGCCGGTCGTTACATTAATGTCACCGCCTGCAAAATCATCCGGAACAGCTACTGATCAAACACCAAACAGATACCATATGGAAACGCTTGAAAACGGTATGACAGTAGTTGTAAAGGAAAACCATGACAGCCGTGTTATCGGCGTGCACCTGGCGGCAAAAGGCAGAAGCCTGTGTGAAGGAGAAGGACAGTGGGGGATGACAGAGGTTTTACAGCGAATGCTGCTTGAAGGAGGAACGGTAAACCATCCCGGAGAGGAGTTGTATCATTCACTTGAATCTATCGGTGCTGAATTAAAACTTCACGACAATCCGAATATTCCTTATGACGATTATTACAATTCACCACGCTTTGCTTTCATGAGATTGAAGGTTGTAGATTTCTTTCTCGAAGAAGGGCTCAGGTTGCTTGCAGAGATGGTATCCCAGCCTCAGCTTACAAAGGACGCCTTTGAGCAGGCCAGAAAAATAGTCATCTCACTGTCTACCACAGCGGCTTCAAGTACGCCTAAGGTTGCCGGCAGAATGTTGTATGAAAATCTGCTTAAAGAAAACCCGGGATTTGGGTGGACGCTTGGTAATGCGAAAGATATAGAGCAATTTAGATTCGAAGAGGTAAAGGCATTTCACGATAAACTGTACAATCCCTCAAATCTGCTGCTGACTATTTCAGGCAATCTTCCGATTGAGAAGGTAATGGAGCTTGTGAAAGCCGATTTTGGAGGGGCATGGGGAGATGCCGGATGGCAGGCTCCTGAATTTAAGCTTAAACTTAAGAAACCCGGCAAGACAGTACGTCATAAAGTCGGCAAGTCTCAATCGTATATTATCGTTGCAGGCAGTTGTGAAGTTGAGGAGAAAGATCAGGCGGCTTTACACATACTCAGCAGTATATTCTCCGACAGTCTTGCCTTCAACCTTAGAGAACAGCAAGGGCTTGCATATTCAATCGGTGCGTACTTCCCAAAATACAAGGATGCGCATTGGTATAGTATCACAATGGGGACGAGACCTGAAAACATTGATAAAGCTGTTTCCGGTATTCAAGAGGAGATCCGGTCAGTGCGTGAAGCATCTTTCGATGCGAAGGATGTCCAGAGGACAGTTAACGCAGCATTAGGACGTCGCGGTATGCGCCGCATGGATCGTGTGGGCCAGGCATATTACATAAGTATGGAGATACTTGACGGTAAATCACCAGAAGCTGACGATCAATACGGTGAAAAACTGAAAGCGGTCACCCCACAGGATCTTGAACGCTTAGCACCATTAGTTTTCCGTCATGATGAGCATTTGATCGTAATCGCGGAATAGTTGATCTCTACGCCGGACAAGCCGTCTGGCAGAAGTATAAGGAGTGAAAGAGTTACTATATTGTTAGGTCAAAGTCCTTTTCACTTTCTATTAAAGCGTCCTTCAGGTTATCCAATTTATAAAGAGCTTTCAATTCTTCTACAATTTCTTTCGTGATCTCGTGATCCTGATAGTGATCGTCTATTCCAAATGCGAGAGCATGGGCAATACATTTGGGGCAATCACAAGTTCCAATCGTAGTATACGCAAATTGGTTGTATTCACCAGTACCGTGAGTTTCAGGCGAGTGATGACTGTTAAAATATCCATCGTTATGGAGATGATTCAGTTTTTCAACTATGTCTCTATATTTCATTTTCCTGCTTTCTAAATAATAAATTTTATCTGAATTTAATAATATTCCTACTTAACCAATTATACACATATGCTATTGAGTAGCCATATTAAAATCCTGTTAACACATTTTCACCAATCTTCCTCTTTGTATTTTGCGTGACAATCGTCACAGGCCTGTTTCACCTTTTCGTATTCGATGTTTAGTTGATCCATTGCTTCTGCCTCGGCAGCTTCCATCAGCTTAACCGTGCTGAGATTGTACTCGGAATCAAACTTAACAAAATCTTTTGGCAGTTCTTCTTTTTTTAATCCTGTTAAGGCGACAGGTTTTATTTTCCCCAACTTCCCGGCGTATTTTCTTATTTTCTCCCACTTCTTCTTTTTGATCGCTGCCGTTAAATCATCACAATAGTATTCAAGTTCTTTCATGTCCAACCTGAAACTTGACATACTCTCAAACTCTAATACCGTAACAGCCTCTTCATCTTTTTTATCGGAAACTGCATTTTCACTCTTTCCGCATGAAAGAACAAAAAGTATCATAGACGCCATGATTATAACGTTAATAGATATGGGCGACTGTTTATGTGATAGAAACAGTACTTTAAGATGGCTAAGGCCTTTACTTATTGCATTTGGCTTCCAGAATTCTATCATGGTAAAACTTCTCCTCTTATTAATAATTTCTAAAAAATTTGATTAATCTTACACGATTGATATTCACATTTCAATTATTTGTTTATTTATAATACAAAATTTATTAAAATTCTGAATCATGGCAAATATGGCAAAAGAGAGTGTTGTTATTAAAAGGTATTCAATTATTTCTCCGGCGAGGTTAAGTTGTTTCATCGTTGCTTCATTTCTTTCGCTCTTCACTCCGGTAATCCCCTTATTTTCAGAAACTCTCCTGCATGGCAGTGAACAACAGAAAGCTCCTGTGATGCTTGCGCACCGATGGGATGAGAAGAGTGATATTAAAGGGTGGTGGATGAGCGAAAAACTTGATGGGGTACGGGGATACTGGACAGGCAAAGAGATGGTTTCACGTGCAGGAAACCCTTTTCATGCTCCCGCATGGTATACCAGGAATTTTCCATCATTTCCCCTGGATGGTGAACTCTGGACAGAAAGAGGGCAATTTTCAGAGCTTGTAAGTATTGTTCGCCGGAAGGGCGCAGATACTGAGTGGGAAAAAGTCCGTTACCTTATCTTTGACGCTCCTCAAACAGAAGGGGGTTTTGAAAAACGTCTTGAGTTTGCACACCGTTGGTTTAGTGAACATCCAAATAAGTTTGTTGAAATACTGGAGCAGGAGATATGTGAAGGTGAGGAACATCTCCGAAGAAGGCTCAAGGAGATTGAGTATTCTGGAGGTGAAGGTTTGATGTTGAGAAGACCCGGTTCTCCGTATACAATTGGGCGCTCTTACAATTTGTTGAAGGTAAAAACATACGAAGATGCGGAGGCAACCGTCATCAGGCATATTTCAGGTTCCGGAAGAAATGCAGGACGTCTAGGGTCGCTGTTGGTAGAACTAATGGGAGGAATTCAATTTAAAATTGGAACCGGATTTTCTGATCAGGAACGAGAGAATCCTCCTCCTGTCGGAAGTATTATTACCTTTAAGTACTATGGTTTCTACAAATCCGGCATTCCAAAGTTCGCTTCATTTCTTCGTGTCAGGGAAGAGTTTTAAAATGAAGATTTTATGAACATCATTTATACTGCAATAGATAGTTCTATTGTATCGTATTCAACACGCGGCATTACTTCTTTGCGTCCAACCTTCTTTCGTTCCAAATCAATAAGATTAAGTGATTCTAATATCTTAATATCTACTGAAATGCTCTTAATGTCTCTTTTGGCCAGTCTTGCAAGGCTTTGAATACTTTTAGGATGTTTTTCCTTGATCAGGTGTAATAATTCCAGCCTCATCGGCGTTAATGCCTTTCGAAATCCTTTAATACTCTCAAAATAAATCGCTTTCTCCTCCTTTACTTGTTTGCCAGCCTCTATCATATTACCGGTCTTAACAAAGTCGTTTAAGACACCTTTTATGCTTCTTACTCCTATCTTGACGCTTTTTCGTTTCATAGCTCACGCTCCTTATATTCTCTTATGTCGTTATAAAAATCTTCTGTAAGTTTTTTTAAGTCCTTAAATTGATATGGTTTTGCATGCCCTTTATAATGCCTGTGATCACCTTTGCCTTCACCATTATTATAACCGACAACTCGCTTGTTCTTTACAATGTAAGCAAGAGAGTATTTGTATCCATGGGGTTTGTCGTGAGATGGTGTCACTTGCCACATTTTGACTTCTACAATATTACCATCGTCTTCGATAACCTTTACATGTTTTATTAGGCCACTTACCATTGTTGGTATAATATACCATATATCGTTGATTATCAAGTCTTAATATTACATTCTTATTGAAGTATTAGCTGTTTGCCAATATAGTTCATCATACTTTTAAATGATAGCTGTGCAAAAACACTCTATAATTGAATTAACTCTTTATCAAGTTGATACTTTTGCAGACAGGCATTTTGAGGGAAATCTGCTAATTAAGCTTTGTGAATAGTCAACTGTCTCTATGAAAAGCTACGAGGTTGTTATCATTGGCGCCGGGGCGGCTGGATTGATGTGTGCGCTGACGGCCGGGCAGAGAGGGCGGGAGGTTCTAGTTCTGGATCATGCCGGTCGTGTGGGTGAGAAGATACTGATCTCCGGAGGGGGTAGCTGCAATTTTACCAATCTTTATCTGGACTCGGAGCATTATATTTCCGGTAATCCTCATTTCTGCAAATCAGCATTGAGCCGATTCAGCCAGAATGATTTTATTTCGCTAGTAGAAAAACATGGTGTTTCTTATCATGAGAGGAAATCGGGACAGCTTTTCTGTGATGGGAAAGCCAGAGAGATATTAAGCATTTTACTGGAAGTGTGCCGGATTGCCGGCGTCAGGATTCAGACGAAATGTAAAATCAGGAAGATCGAAAAGGATCAGTATTTTACAGTAAAGACCAATTCAGGAGAATATGTAGCAGAATCACTCGTTATCGCCACAGGTGGTTTGTCGATGCCGGAAACAGGTGCTACCGGTTTTGGTTATAAGGTAGCCGAACAGTTTGGACTTAATCTTGTATCCCGTCAGCCGGGTCTAGTACCGCTTACCTTGAGCAAAACCGACCTGAATAATTTTGGTGATTTGTCGGGTATTTCCGTAGATGCGGTAGTCTCCTGTAACGAGAAGTCCTTCAGGGAATCCATCCTTTTTACACACAGAGGCCTTAGCGGTCCGGCCATATTACAGATTTCAAATTACTGGCAACGGGGGGATGAGGTTGTTATTGATCTGCTGCCTGATATTGATCTCGTTCAAACCATAAAGCAATGGCAGAATGAAAGGCCAAAAGCAGAGTTAAAGACTCTGATGGGCGAATTATTAACCAGGCGTCTTGCCCATAGATTGGTGGAGTTGTGGTATCATAATAAGCCTGTAAACCAATATAGTGAAAAAGAGATCAATGAGATCGTAGCGATCTTTCATAAATGGCATATCATGCCTTCCGGCACTGAGGGTTATAAGGTAGCGGAAGTAACAAGAGGGGGAGTTGATACTGATGGTCTATCTTCCAAAACCTTCGAGGCGAGGAATGTGAAGGGCATTTACTTTATCGGAGAAGTTGTAGATGTGACCGGTTGGCTGGGTGGTTATAATCTACAATGGGCCTGGTCATCGGGGTTTTGTGCCGGACAATTTGTGTAACCCGAATTGAGCAATAGTAATCAATGTATTAAAGCCCTTGATTCAAACTGTTAAACATATATAATAAGTAATAAGTAATTATGCTTGAATTTATTATTTAAAGCCTTAAAATTTCGTATTTCCTGTTTTCAGTGAAATTTGACTCCTTAATCTATAAGTGCTTAATTTATGGTGAGTTGATTCAAAGTAGCTGAAGCTGACATATAGATTTGGAGAAACTTTTTGAGTAATACCAATCTTGTCTACTTAAAACAACTCGAATCAGAGTCCATCCACGTTATTCGTGAAGTTGCTGCTGAGTTTGAAAATCCTGTTATGCTCTATTCCGTAGGTAAGGATTCGAGTGTAATGGTGCGTTTGGCACAGAAAGCCTTCTATCCCGGCAAGATACCATTCCCGCTCATGCACATTGATACCGGATTTAAATTTCCGGAGATGATTGAATTTCGCGACAGGTATGTTAAGGAGATCGGGTGCAGGCTTATTGTTGAGCGCAATGAGGAGGCAATTAGTGAGGGTACACACCCTCAAACGATCGGAGTGGATAAATGTTGTGCTAAATTAAAGACTCAAGGCCTGCTTGATGCGATAAAGAAACACAAGTTTGATGCGGCCTTTGGAGGGGCACGTCGAGATGAGGAGAAATCGAGAGCAAAGGAACGTATTTTCTCTTTCAGAGATGAATTCGGGCAGTGGGATCCCAAGTATCAAAGGCCGGAACTCTGGAACTTATATAATTGCCGTATTAATGAGAATGAATCAATCAGGGTGTTTCCATTGAGTAACTGGACGGAGATGGATGTCTGGTATTACTTGAGAGAGGAAGAGATACCTATTGTGCCTATATATTATGCACAGGAGAGGGAAGTTGTTGACAGGGGCGGTATATTAGTTCCGTATGATAATATGGTTAAGCTGAGGTCCGGTGAGAAGGTGGAAAAAGTTATGTGCAGGTTTAGAAGTCTGGGCTGCAGTCCGTGTACCGGGGCAGTTCGGTCAGAAGCAGGGACAATAGATGATATAATCGTAGAAGTTGAAGAAGCTAGTAAGTCTGAGAGGGAGAACAGGATTATCGATCTTACCACTGACAGTTCGATGGAGGATAAAAAGAAGGAGGGGTATTTCTAAATGATAAGTCCACATACATCCACAAGTCATGCTAATTTGCTCAGGTTTACTACCGTTGGCAGTGTAGATGACGGAAAGTCTACCCTTATTGGCAGACTTCTTATGGATACCGAAAATATATACGATGACCAGATTGAAGCGGTCAAAAAAGTTGCGGCACGCAAAGGTGAAAAGGAAATAGATCTATCTCTGTTAACAGATGGACTGGCTGCTGAAAGGGAGCAGGGTATAACTATTGATGTGGCTTATCGTTATTTCCAGACTCCAAAGCGGAAATTTATTATTGCCGATACGCCTGGTCATGTTCAGTATACACGTAATATGGTTACAGGAGCTTCCACTGCAAACCTCGCTATTATCTTAATCGATGCGCGTAAGGGCATTCTAGAACAGTCAAGGAGACACGGCTTCATAGCAAGTCTTTTGCAGGTTTCTCATATGATAGTTGCAGTTAATAAGATGGATCTTGTAGATTATTCCCAGAAAGTCTTTGAATCAATCGTTGATGAGTATGATGAATATTCCCGAAAGCTTGATATTAAGGATATTACTTACATTCCGGTTTCGGCCGTTAATGGAGACAATGTAGTTACCAAAAGTACAAATACTCCCTGGTATGACGGTTCCACGATATTGCATGTTCTTGAAAATGTTCACATCGGTTCTGATATTAATATCCGTGATTTTAGATTTCCGGTGCAATATGTAATAAGGCCTGATCTCAATTTTCGGGGTTATGCCGGAAGAATTGTTGCGGGTTCAATTACTCCCGGCGAAGAAGTTGTGGTTTTACCCTCTGGTATAACTTCTAAGATTAAAACTATTACAACAATGGATGGTGAGCTTGAGGAAGGACGCGCTCCACAATCTGTTGTCTTGACGCTGGAAGATGAAATAGATGTCAGCAGGGGGGATATGATTGCTCGGCGACAAAACCTCCCTTTAGTCGAAAGCAATATAGATGCTATTGTATGCTGGATGGGTAACGACCCGCTTAAAGTCGACAAGAATTATTTCATAAAACATACCACAAGAATGATTAATGCCTATATCAGTGAGTTGATTTACATGTTTGACGTAAACACCCTGCACCGCACCGATGCGACAGAGCATAATCTTTTCTGTGAGCTATTAACAACACCGCATCGTACAGATGTAAACACTTTGATGCTGAATGAGATTGGCCGCGCTCGGTTTAAACTTACTCAGCCAATAATGTTTGATCTGTATAATAAGAACCGCGAAACAGGCAGTTTCATAATCATAGATCCTGATACTAATTTCACAGTCGGAGCGGGAATGATTCGAGGCGCTGTGAGAAGCATAGAAGAGACTATTCATGCCGAAGAGACTGTGAAGGAAGAAGAAGATCTGCCCGTCAAGGTTGAGATGGAAAGACCTGCGATAGTTCGTACTGAGAGGGAAGAAAGGTACAAACATAAAACTGCTGTTATCTGGTTTACGGGCTTATCCGGGTCAGGCAAGTCGACTATAGCTAAAAGTCTTGAACGTCTTCTCTTCGCCACGGGAATTCATACAGCGTTATTGGACTGGGATAAACTTCGTCATGGACTGTGTAAAGACCTCAGCTTTTCTGATGAAGACAGGATAGAGAATATCCGAAGGGTGGGAGAGGTTGCCAATGTTTTTTATGAGCACGGTTCTGTTGTGTTATGTACCTTCATTTCTCCATTGAGATGCCAGAGAGACCAGGTAAAGGCCTTAATACCGGAAGGGAGGTTCTTTGAGGTCTTTGTCCGTTGCAGTCTTCAAACCTGTATACAAAGGGACCCCAGAGGGCTTTATAAAAAGGCTATTGATGGAGAAATACCTCAATTTACCGGAATAAACGCACCGTACGAAGAACCTCTTAATCCTGATGTTATCCTGGATACGGAGCATATATCAATTGAGGATAATCTTAAGGCTATGCTGAGTTTGTTGAAAAGCAGAGGGATAATAAGGAAGTAATCCGGTTTCATTTCTTTTAAACAGGGAGTATTCCAAATGTTCAGTTCTCTTATTCAGAAAAGACGAAGTATAAGAAAGTTCCAAAAGAACCCGGTTGAAAATGAGAAGATTGAAATATTAATAGAAGCTGCTCTTCGCTCTCCTTCTTCAAGGGGGTATAATCCGTGGGAGTTTATAGTTGTTACAGAACCGGATTTATTGGAAAGATTATCAAGTGCAAAAATTCATGGATCACAGTTTCTGAAAAATGCTCCTCTTGGAATAGTTGTCTGTGCAGATGAGGATAAATGTGACGTGTGGGTTGAGGACTGTTCTATTGCTTCCACGTTTATATTCCTGGCATCAGAATCTATTGGACTAAGGAGCTGCTGGATACAGATCAGGGAAAGAATGCATAATGAAACGATAACTTCTGAAGAATATGTATCAGAAGTATTAGGTATTCCATCAAGATTGAAGGTGGAATCAATTATTGCCGTGGGATATCCTGATGAGAAAAAACCTCCTCACAAGAAAGAAGAACTACAATATGAAAAGGTGTTTCTTAATCAGTATGGAAAGCCGTACACAAGCCAAACTTAATCGCTGTATTAAATCATTCTGATGACTGATAAAGTAGTAAAAGACAAGATTTCTGAAATATTTGAAAACAAGGAAATAATAACAAAAGCCTTGTCCGACGCAGTCAATGAGGCATTACTTCAACATAAGAAAGCAAGCAATCCTGTTGCATTATGGGAAGATGGAAAGATCGTTTGGATTCAGCCTGAAGATATTCTTGTTGAGGACAAAAGGTGAAATAAATAAAGCAATAGGAGAGATATTTGGAGTAAGTATAAGTGCGGTAAACAAAGCAGCATTATGCATATGTATACGAAGTAAAACAAGTAAAGATTTTAGAACAAGGACGGAAAGGCTTGTATATTCCATATTCAAGGTGACCCTCCGGCCCCTCTTTCCTAGAATCTCTGGGGAAAAACTTACGTTTGAGCTAAGCTAACCCGCTTGGCAGAAAGAACTAAAAAAAAAGAATAAAATAAGCAAAGAATCTAAAAACTTAAAAATCGCAAGAGATAAAGGCGTCAACTCGACTGATTTGTTAGATTTCTTGTTTTTGGATTAATTCAAAAGCTTTTCTAGTGGCATCAAAACGATCGTAAAATTCAACACCCTCTTCTCTCATTATATCCATCAAAATATTGTGATACTTAGTTCGTAATGCACTGATTTGATCCTTGGCATGAAACTCTTCTTCTGGAATTTCCTTTTCAGCATTCACTAAATCTGTATAAATTTGGGCAATTTCTTGTAAACTCATAGCTCCTCCTTAGCAATGCGTATAGCGATTCTGGTTGCATGATCTCGATCCTTATACGCAATACCTTGCTCTTTCAATAAGTCCATAAATTTCCAATGAAATTCAACTCTCATTTCTTCAAGAGACTGTAATTTGTTAGAATCCTTCGTTTTTTCTATTTCTTCAATAATATTAACGTAATCTTTAGCTGCTTGATATAAATTAATTTTCATAAAATTTCTTACCCTAACGTTCCGCATAAGCAACCACCACCTGTGCGTGATGCATGCAAGAAGTCTTGAAGTGGTAGCCTCAAAAAATATTAAATCGCATAGTTATTGGTGGTTGGCTTCATGCGATGGTTATATTTTTTTTTCGATTAAACGACCCGTTACAAACTTATGTAATACACTCGACATTAACGTTTGATATGGTATTCCTTCTTCTAATGCTTTTGTTTGCAATGCTACTACATCCTTACTAGACATGCGTAAATTAATTCGTCTATCTTTTTTAAAGGAGGCTTTTGCTATTTCTATATATTTTAATATTTCTCTATTTTTATTCTTTATTGATACCCACTCACCTTTTTCAACAGACTCCAATAGGGCTTTTTCCTCTTTGTCTAATTTTATGTTTTTCATTCTTAAATCTCCCTGTGAATATATTTCTTTGTCATTTTCCTACTTGGGATAACGGTTTTTAAAAATATCTCATTTTCACTTTCAACAAATGGAACTAAATATGCGTAATCATCAATATTCACTATAAATACTTTTTGTCCAGAATACTCTTTGTGGTTTGGATGGTTTATTATGTCTAATAACCATCCATTCTCAATGTAAAGAACGACTTTCTCGAAGGTAATACCCCTTTCAGACTTTAACTTTTCATTTTTTTCGGTATTCCATGAATAAGCCTTCATTGCCAAAATATATGACAGCGTGTGCCTTTTGTCAACTAAAATATAACGTCGAGGTGAGGTGCGCCGTTTGGCGGATAAAATAATGGAAAAAATAAAATAAACAAAGAATCTGAAAACTTAAAAATCGCATGAGATAAAGGCGTCAACTCTACTAACTGGTTAGGTCTTTAATAGTCACTATTTCTATTAGCTTTGACGATGTTTGTCAACAATAAATACAGATTTACAGTGCTAATCACAAATCAGGTGTAACTCTATTCCCATTCACATGATTTTACATCCTGCTTCTGGTTTATTTAAGATGCAGTCAAGGGGAGATTTGACCCCTTCTGCTACCCTTTCTTCAAGAGACTGTAATTTGTTAGAATCCTTCGTTTTTTCTATTTCTTCAATAATATTAACGTAATCTTTAGCTGCTTGATATAAATTAATTTTCATAAAATTTCTTACTCTAACGTTCCG
>JAANXD010000097.1 GCA_018263435.1 Candidatus Scalindua arabica
TATTTTTTAGTGATCAGGAAGAGAACTAAGCAAGGACACTTTTCTACACCGTAAAAATAAGGAGAAAAAACCATGGGTTGGATAAATAAAGAACAAGCTCGTCAAATGCTAGAAGATGAAAGTCTGGTAGATGAAATCGTTGCTGCTGTTGTAAGTGATAAAAAAGTTCTTCAGGAACTCGCAGAAGATGTGGCAGATGAACTCGAGGATATACTGGAAGATGATCCCACATTTAGGGGAAAAGTCATTGAGGTAGCATCAGCGGACCCGGCATTTAAAAAGAGTGTTACAGAAGAGCTCATTGCCCAGATGGCTGACTAGCCGTCCTAACTTGTGCAAAGGTCCTTATTGGGTAAGTCATAAGGGCCTTTGTTCATCGGTTTTCGGTAATGGCACACCGCACAAATACAAATTCAACATATTCAACAGAAAGGATTTCCAATGTCTAAAAATAGTGTGTCCCAAACTATAAACACAACTCCAGCAAATATTATTTTACACTTAACCCGTGAGCTGATTGCAAATTATAAAAAATTCTGTGATTGGTTTGAAAAATATCTACCCATCGCTGTGGTAGGAAGTTTTATAGTTGGTATTTTTATATCCAATATACCGGCAGTAGCAGATGCTGTTTTCAGCGGTATGGACGGTTTTGTAGAACTCTATGGTACGCTTGCACCACTGGTTATTTTTATAATTCTGGCGCCCTCCCTGGCGCAGATGGGCCGTGCCAGGAGTGGCAAACGGGGCGATTTCGTTACATATGCCATATCATGGCTTTCGTTAAGACGTCTTTTTTCGCTGGTCTGGGCAGTGCTGTTCACTTGGGCCGCTTTTGATCTATCATTCTTTGGGGGTGGTTCGTCTACGCTGATTGGGTCATTGAAAACCACGGGTGAGAACATGGTTTTTATGTTTTTAAACAGTCAATATTTTTATGCGATGTATCTTGCGGTCGGTGCGATGTTTATTGCCAAACGATACAAAAAATTTGAAATGTTTCTACGCCGCATTTTAAGAGGTGTAGAAAGTGTAGGTCAATATGTTATTCCCGTCATTCCGGCATTTATGCTGGCAATTGGTGTTTACGTCGCCCAGCTTGACGGCCGGCTTGGTAGTCAAATAGTGGCTGGGTATGATGAACAGATCTCCAATTTGAGTGTGGCAGAACAATCACCAGAAGTTGACCAACAGTTAGAAAACCTAATTGCTTTGAGAGCCGAAGCTGAGGCGAACCCAAACCTGATAAAAGGATTAAGCATTTTTGGCTGGCACCCCAATATTAAAGGGGAATTTGGTATGGTTTGGGCTTATATCCTCATTTCATTATTGATTGGATTGTGCTGTATCATTTGGCATTTTGGCCTCCTATTTATAGTTAAAAACAAAGTAAAGGGGTTTTCGATTAAAAAGTACTTTTCAGAGTATTGGATTCGAGTTTATCCTTTATTATGGTCCACCAGTTCTGAGGCACTTGCTACTCCACTGAATTTATATCTCGTTAAACGCCACTACCCAAGCGTGAGAACAAGGGTACGTCAATTTACAATAGGGGTTGGTAGTTATTTGAGCATCAATGGTACGATGATTTGTGTCATTGTTTTGGCTGGAGCGGTGGCAAATATATTGGGAATCAACTTGACTGCTGTTCAATTGTTAATGGCCATTCCAGTGGTTTTCCTGATCGGTTTCGGCGTACCGGGGATTCCGGGAGAGCTGTTATTGTTCGCAGGACCTCTTTTGCAGCTGCTGGATTTTCCTGCAGAGATACAGCCGGTTTTTCTGGCTCTATATCTCGGTTTGCAGATAGGTCTGCCGGATTCGTTTAGAACAGGAAATAACTCTACTGATGATTGTGTCATGTCAATTTATCTTAACGAACAATACAAATCAAAATTTCATGATGACCGGGTATTCATCGATGATTATTTACTGAAAGATATGTCGTTTACACGAATTTTCTCTTCCCTGGTTGCAGAAAGGCTGGCCGCACCAACAAATGGTCAAACCATGTTCACCCATGAGTTAGATACTGTCCAATTAGAGAACAATCAAACACAACCGAAAAAAGATAAAAGAATTAGAACATTATTACGGCGTTGTAAAGAATTAGCAAATGTACATGCTATTATTACGTCTCCCCGGGGCGACTTCTACCGTTTCAGGTTACTGCAGACTTTGGAAGTAGAAATGAGCCTTGAGGACCTTATTGCTCAAAAGGAAAATGAACCTGTAGAAGAAGTTGTACGTCACCTTACCATGCTGCAGGAGCATTCATTGGTAGCTGAGACGGTCACAATTGGAAAGACTGTGTATAAAAGAACGACCAATGGTGAGAGAGCTGTTAATGCTTTTCGTGCCCTGGCTCGCAGGTTGGGAGAAGAAGGAAGCTCTAAAATTGTCCATGCGGAATTTGGTGTTAACACTATCAGTTTTTTCTTGCGTGCATATAGTTCTCAAAAAGAAATAGATATCCGGAAACCAGTCATTGAGTTTACGCTCTTTGAAATTGCGGATATGTTGCGGTTGACCCCTCGCACAGTGGAGGGAGCAGCTGTGCTGGATAAACTGGCCAATGGAGAAATTTTAGTCTACCCGAATGGGGGGAATGCCCAAATGAATCCTCATAAAGCCAGAGCATTGTTCCAGTATTTAGATGATTTGCATGGTGTGCTGGGAAGACCAATTGCGTATCACCTGTTGATGGAAAATATATTCAATCAGAAGTCTAATGGGAGTTCACTTCCTGAAACACGGGATAAACAGATAAATCGAGAAGAGGCGTCATGACATCAATAGAACAAGTCCTGTCCTTCGTTTACCGGCAGTCGTTAAATGCCCCCAAGCCTGACGGAGCTCTATGTCGGCTCGCCCTTATGGAAGCAGTCAGTGAATTAGGGTTGTCATTTCCGTTGAGTGCAACAGTGAATAAAAAAACACCAAATGATTTAACAAGGCTGGATGATGTTGACTATAACGAGACCAATACAGATCCTGCCGTTAAGGATATTCATTTAACTGTTCCTGCGGATATGACCTATATCACCCTTGCCAGGCTTGTCGTGGCAGGAATCGGTGCATCACTGACACTGAGCTTTGACACGATTGAGGATCTAAAGATCGCCCTTACCGAAGCACTATCAAATGTTGTGAAACACGCCTATCCTGAAAACAGAGTCAAGGGTAAGATAACAATTTGGTTCAGCGTGACGGATCACAAACTACTTATGGACGTAAAAGATACTGGCATGGGATTTAATAACAGTAAGCTAAAGTATAAGCAAATACCATCCTCCAGGGGCCAGGGACTTGGTCTATTCCTGATCAAAAGCCTTATGGACGAGGTGGGTCTGTACAGCACAATAGGACGAGGGACAGAGGTTAAAATGGTCAAATTTCTTACACATGGGAAAAAGGCCTGTGCTTAAGATGCAGACTTTGTTTCACGCGAACACCAGCCATGATACAGCTGCACTGGACACAGCATCACTTTTACGTTGGGGTGCTGATGGCTATTATGAGTCGGCTTATGATCACGAGGAAGAGTGCAGGCGAAGAGAAACAATTTGTCAAAACTTGGATCTTGTCCGCCACTTGGCAAAAAGATTCCGAGGGCGGGGCATTCCTTACGAAGATTTGGTTCAGGTAGGCTCTGTGGGACTCATAAAAGCTGTTGATAGTTTTAAGACCAACAATGGCGCCAAATTAACCACTTTCGCTACACACTATATTATTGGCGAAATCAAACATCATTTTCGTGATAACGGGTGGAGTCTCAAAGTACCCAGAAACCTGAAAGACAGAAAGTCACAGATATTGAGAGCGGCTGAGCATCTTACCCATGAATTGGATCGATCACCCACTGTATCTGAACTCGCAAAGCGGGTTGATACCACTGAGGAAACGGTGATAGAGCTGATGGAATTACAAGAAGCTTATACACCTTCGTCTTTAGATAGTCCCTTTTCAACAGGAAAAGATGATAACACCTTGACTGTCGAAGATATATTAGAGGATCTAAATTTCGAAGATGGATTGATTGATAAGATGAGCTTGGATTTGGCCAGGAATCTCCTGACAAAGCGGGAAAAGACAATTGTATCCTTATCTTATGAGTATAATATGTCTCAAACGGATATTGCCAAAAGAGTGGGGCTCTCACAAATGCATGTGTCACGGTTATTAAAAAATAGCATAGTAAAGATGAGAACATTCCTGTGTTATGATTTAGTTAATAAAAAAGAGAAATAGGAAGGAAACTAACAATGAGTATATCAAAAAAAATAATAGGTTATTCGCTCTTCATTTGTGCTGCTTTAGTTTCAGGTCAACAGCCTGATTTTAATGCAGGACGGCCTGGCGCTACAGAAACCAGTACACCAGTACCCAAAGGCTTCTATCAATTGGAATCAGGAGGAACATATTCGGGAGGAACTACCGGAAACATTATGATGCGTACGGGCATCACCGACCGATTAGAAGTCAGGTTTTCCTTTGATGATTTAGCAGCACCCCCTTCTTCTGTGTATGGTGGTGTTATGGGCGGTTTAATGTTCAAAATTAGAGATGAAAGTGACAGAGGACCGGAAACAGCTTTTGTAGCAACTGTATCCGTCCCAAATGAAGGTGGTCTCTCTTTCAACGGTAGTGAATATAATTTGATAGCTACATTTTCAAAGTCAATAACCCATCTGGTTTCAGCAGGTTGGAGTGTGGGTACAACGGTGTACAAGCATGATATAAAACAAACATCAGATGTTCTTTACACCGCCACGCTGGGATATCAATTGTCTGAAAAAACGGGCGTATTTATCGAAATGTATGGCGGTTCACCTTCCAGTGATTTTAACCAGATAACCCATACCATAGATGGAGGTATCATGTACCAACTGCACGATATTATCCAAATTGATGTTAATGGTGGTTTGGCAATGTCAGGTGAAGGTGAAGACCCATTCTTCGATATTGGATTCGCCTATCGCTTGCCAAATTGAACGAAAATAATTAAACCAGTTTTCCATAAGAAATAAAACAGTTACCAAATTTGATAAACAGATAGAAATTAAAAGAGAAGGAGCAAGGACCCATGAAATCAATCAGAGAAATGTTAAATGTCATCATCCGTAACAAAAAGACAACCAACGAAGTACAAATCAAACCTAAGTTTAAATTAGTCAAAGAAATGAAAATAAATGAAAATGATTTGTTCAAATGTTTGACTACAAGACAAGGAATAAAAGACATATTAGAAGAAATTTTCAATTATACTTATTTAAGTAATGACTCCTGGAGTGAAGAAGCTTTGAACCTTGAAACACCATTTAACGGTGATGATTCCATCATTGCACGATTAACAGTAAATGGAATAAATCATGCACTGGGCAGCGAGGATTTAGAAGATTTCCACGATACTGTTTTAGATACTTTTACAAGCATTACTAAACAGGTGGATTGGTCTGATGAGATGAATAGGAATTTGTCTGTTATTTTTTCAATCGAACAAAACAAACTGCATATGGTTTTTAAAAATATTCCAAGCCAGCAGTCTGAACAGGTTTCATTAGGATCTGTCAGTAATCTAGGTGGTATAAGAAGTGAGCCTATTATGGTTGGTTGGAATCTTACTCCAATATCATATTAGCGAAAAGGCAACTTTATCAATGATCTTCAAAAAACAGGATATGAGTTTTGCAGTTAAGAGAACAAAGATTATAAATACGTCGAAGAGTCTTATTAGGCTTATTGCCTGGATAACAGGAATATTTGTGTTGTTATACGGTGCAGGTATTCCCATGGATAATTTTCTTAGGGTGAATTCAGATACAGATTCTCAAGATAATACGATTCATTCTGAACATGCAAAAAGTACTGCCGGTTCAATATTTCAAGAAACAGATGATCAGGCAGTTAAGGTAGTCGTAACAGCGACGATGTACAGGCCTACGCGAACAGAAACAGATGATTCACCAGATATATTGGCAGATGGGACCAGGATTCTTGTAGCAGAAGCAAGCCGGTATCGCTTTTTAGCTATGTCACGAAATTTACTGAAGCGTTGGGACGGACCATTCAACTATGGTGATTATGTTGTCGTGGATGGAGCAGGAAAACATTCAGGTATATGGCAAGTAAAAGATACAATGAACCCGCGGTGGCAAAACAGGATTGATTTTCTTCAGTCACCTGGAACAAAAATTTTCAAATATGAAAATGTTGTTGTTAGAAAAGGGACGTAATTGTGGAGATACTTTTAAGGTCTCTAAAGACATTTCTTGCCCGTAGCTGATTTTAACATCATTTTTCAACCCTGCGGTTTCCAATTAATAATCATTAAAGGGAATAAAGACGATGACTTTTGAGGTTGTTTTTTTCTTTATATTAATTGGTGTGGCTATGATCTTTTTCATCTTTGAATTGGTGGCCATAGACATTACAGCCATTGCTCTCCTTACCATTCTTCTTGCTACGGGATACCTAGACATAGGTGAAGCAGTCGCCGGCTTTAGTAATAAAGCAGTAATCACCATTGGTTTAATGTTTATCCTAAGCAAAGCTTTAGTGAATACAGGCGTGCTTGAGGTGCTGGGGGACCGAGTCAGCAGATTAGGCGGTGAAAAGAAGTGGGTAACCATGGGCATTCTCTTGGTATTAATCAGCGTTTTTTCAGGATTTATTAATAATACGGCTGCTGTGGCTATTTTTTTACCCCTTGTATTACAGTTATGTCGAAAGTTTAAGCTATCGCCATCAAAGATGCTGATACCCTTATCTTTCGCTGGAATTTATGGCGGAACGCTTACACTCATTGGAACATCAACAAATTTATTGGTAGGTGCCATTGCAGAAAAAGAAGGTGTGGCTCCACTGGGAATGTTTGAATTTACTAAATTGGGATTGATATTTTTGGTGGTGGGAACCGTGTATAATCTCTGGATTGTGCCCAAAATTTTACCCTCTCGGGCTGCTGTCTCGAGCTTAACGCGGAGTTACCACTTATCGCCCTTTCTCACTGAGCTACAGATCTCAGCCGATTCTCCATTGATAAACTCTACATGTTTAATCAGGCAGGTTAACCATAAATATAATGTATCAATCCTTTCAGTGATTCGAGGTGATATGCGCTATGAAAAAGGTATCCGGTTTTTAGAACTGATGGCAGGTGATATACTCATTGTTAATGGAACCATGGATGACTTCATGATATTTAGTGAACAGGAAAAGCTCTTGTTATTGACCGAGATCAAAATGGATGAAGCAGAATTAACAAGCGGTGGCAGCATTGTTGTAGAAGCATTGATCCCTCCACAGTCCGGTCTAATTAGCAAGACTCTTAGTCAAGTAAATTTTCGGGGGAAATTTGGTGCCCTTGTATTAGCAATACGACGTGAAGGTGCCACACTTAGAGATAAGGTTGCGCACACAGTTCTCCGTTTTGCGGATACACTGCTCATCTATCTACCGGAATCACATTTGGAAGATTTTTCCGATAATAACGATCTTGCCATTTTGCAGGAACATAAAATCCAACTGCATAAAGTGCGTTTCTGGTGGCTTGCCATCGCTATAATCCCAATAGTCATGATTACGGCTGCCCTGGAGATTGTATACATTCTTGAAGCGGCATTGATTGGAGTGACTGTGTTACTTATTTTAAAAGGCATCACCATAAACGAAGCATATAAAGCGATTAATTGGCCGGTCATTATTATACTGGCTGTATTTGTACCTGTTGGATTTGCCATGGAAAAGACCGGGGCTGCCGACCTCATTGGTTCTTCTATTGTTCAGCTTGGCAATTGGTTTCCCCCGGAAATTGCGCCACATGCTGTGCTCTCATTTGTATATTTGGTGACCGTGATTCTGACCGCTGTGATGTCCAACAACTCTACAGCGATTGTGTTGACCCCAATTGTCATCTCAGTGGCCGAAAGTATGGGAGTCAGTGTCCGACCGTTTATCTTTGCCGTCTGTTATGGCGCTTCTACTTGTTTTATGACACCCATAGGTTATCAGACAAACTTGATGGTGTACGGTCCAGGAAATTATCGCTTCATGGATTTTGTTAAGGCTGGTCTTCCAATCGGTATTATTTTCTGGATCATTGGCACACTTTTGATTCCTGTTTTCTGGCCGTTCTAGTAAGGCTTCCTACTCCAGTTAGGCCGGACACTTTCAGGGTGGCCCAGGATGTTGTCGACGGGAGTCTCATCTGTAAGGAGCAAAAGTATCGTCCTGTCGCCGCTGCGGCTTTGTTCTGCTACTGGCGGGAGGAGAAAGGTTGGTGACGATTCTGGGAGAGAGGTAAGAATCTAGGATTCTACAGTACGCCTGTTCTTCTCTGTCTCATAGGCTTGGAGTTTACTCCTCAGCGTTGGAGTACTGATGCCTAATGATTTCGCTGCTTGGGTGCGGTTATTGTCCATTTTCTTTACGGTTGCTTGAATCAGCATCTTCTCCATTTGGGCCAGCGTGCGAAGTGTCCCGCTGAATTCAGGGTCACCATTACTCTCAAGATGTTCCAGGTCCAGTGAGAAATGCTGCTTTGTGAGAGTCTCCTCATCACCTGAGAACAAGATTGCCCGTTCTACCAGATTCTCCAATTGGCGGACATTCCCCGGCCAATCATAGTCGATCAGCGCCTTCAACGCATCATCACCGATCTTTCTCTTGGCGCAACCATATTTCTCCTGAAAAACGTTAAGAAAGTGCTCTAAGAGGACGGGGATGTCTTCAAACCTCTCCCTGAGCGGTGGGACAGCAATGGGTGCCACGTTTATTCGGAAGAAGAGATCGGCTCTGAACCTCTCTTCTGCGACCCTCTTTCTGATGTCTCTATTTGACGTGGCAATAATCCTCACATCCACCGGGATCTCCTTGGCACTCCCCACGCGGGTAACAGTTCCCTCTTGCAATACACGTAAGAGCTTGGGCTGCATCCCAAGAGGCATTTCACTGATTTCATCCAGGAGCAAGGAACCACCGTGGGCTTCCTCAAAAAGTCCCTTGTGCATCTTCATGGCATTGGTGAAAGCCCCCTTTTCGTGCCCAAAGAGTGTGCTTTCGAACAATGTTTCGGTGATGGCTGAACAGTTGACCTTTAGGAAAGGTCGGTCTGAACGGCGGCTATTTTCGCAAATGGCCTGAGCAATCAGCTCCTTTCCCGTACCACTTTCGCCCTGAACAAAGACGGTGGCATCACTGTCCGCAACCACATTGATATGTTGGAAAACATTCTCCATAGCCTTACTACGGCCCACTAGTTTTTTGAATTTCTGTTCTTCAGATAGTTTTTGCTTGAGTGCTTTGTTCTCTGTTTGAAGCGATGTCATTTCAAAATAGCGATCTACTTTCGTAACAATTTCCGGGAGGGGAAATGGTTTACTGACAAAGTCATAGGCCCCAATTTGAATAGCTTCAACAGCTTGTTCGATTGTCCCATAAGCGGTCATGATAAGAAAACCGATATCCGGGTCATCATTTTTTATCTTTAAAAGAAGCTCAAGACCATCCATACCCGGCATTTTCATATCTGTCAGAATAAGATCGTATTGGTTTGAGCTTATGGACTGTAATGCACGGGTTGCGTCTTTGGCTACATCTGTATCATAGCCTGATTCATTGAGAGCCTCCCTTATGAGGTGCCTCAAATGGCGATCATCATCAACAACTAATAAATGCTTCATAGAATTTTAGCGATATTACCTTGAACAAATAGGAAAACTCTTGACAAAGTCATCATAAAGTACGTATTTTACGTATATTACGAACATAGCTAAAATTACGAGAATTGTTGATTTATATCAAGGAAAAAGTAAATAACATGAAAAGATTCTATACAACTGGGGATGTAGCCCATTACTGCGAGGTTAATGTTGACACGGTGAAGCGGTGGATTCGCCAGGGCGACCTTGAGGCATTTTCGATGCCCGCCGGGCACTTTCGAGTCACCCGAAGTGAATTCATCGAGTTTCTTAATAAGCACGGTTTCCCTTACGATGAAGATTACTTCGGTGCGGCGCCGTCTCAGACCGACATACTCATCATAGATGATGATGAGCAGCTAGTGAAAATTTTATCGCTCATGCTTGAGGAACTGTACGATGGCATCGAGATCGAATCATCAACAGATGGTTTTGACGGTTACCTTAAGCTGTGTCAGCCGAGTCCTAGACTACTTCTGCTGGATATGAGGCTTCCCGGGATGACGGGGCTGGAACTACTGCGCGTGATGCGCTCCCGCAGTGTGGCAGCGGACACGAAAGTCCTGGTGATTTCGGAGTATCTTGACAAGCAGACGGTGGATGAACTGAAAACTTTGGACGTTGACGGGATCCTGCCTAAGCCGATAGAGAAAGACGATTTGAAGAAAATCTGCGATACATTGCTTAACAGGGTACCTGTGGCACAAGATTGAGGCGGAAATAAAAAAGGTGAAGGCAGATGAACGCAGATTAATATGTTGCGGAGATTTGAGAAAAATATCGTTCATGACTCAACTCCGCTGGCTGGCGGATTATGAGTCAAGTCCGATATGAGCAAGACATATGAATTGGTAATGCGAAGAATGAGCGCGGCAATCTCCTTGAATAAGAAGGATGGGACGAAAAATAGCAAGTGGTTGAAAAAATAGATGAAGAAATATTTAATAAACTTGAATACAACTCTTAAGTGTTTTCCTGTCGGCAGGCTGGCAACTCAATGCGTGTTTAAAAAGCGGAATTATTTAACTTTAAAGCTTAATATAGGAAGAATTAGTTATGGTTAAAGAAGTCGATAAAACCAAAGAACAATTACTGGCCGATCTGGCAGAATTACGCCAAAATAGTAAAGAGCAGGAAGAGAAGCTAAAGGCCTCCAATCAACAGTTTGATGCACATTACCAGCAGCTGCAAGCGAGCGAACAAACGCTGAAAAAACAATCACACAAACTTGCCGAACGCGTAAAAGAGCTGAATT
>JAANXD010000098.1 GCA_018263435.1 Candidatus Scalindua arabica
TAACGGGGCAAGAATAAAAGGGGTCAAATCTCCCCTTGACTGCATAGAAAAAAACAAACGGCAAATCTCAAAACTCAAATAATAACCAAGCTACAAAATTTATTAATCACGGATGGACACTAATGAACACGGATATTTACTAATACCAAATAATAAAATGCAAATAGCAAATTTACATAACATGTATTACCCCCCCCCTTTTTAATAACTGTTGGACATAATAGGGACAGCGCCCGTTTTCTATAGCCTTTGCCACCTGTTACACTGCTCATCCGTCTGTATGGTTGTCAAAAGGGGTCAATATTCTAAGTGAGCTAAAGTTTAAAGTGAACTAAAGTGCCTAAAGTTAAAACATAAAAATTTCAAATTACGACAAAATAAAAGGGGTCAAATCTCCCCTTGACTGCATAGATAAGACACACCATATAAATTTCATATTACAACATTCAAATCGCAAATAATTTCCAAATACAAAACTTTTAACCACTGATGGACACCGATAAACACGGATAAAAATGAATCACAAATTTAAAGAAAAACACAAAAAAGTAAACTACTAATCCTCACACAGAGACACAGAGACACAAAGAGAATTTAAAGATTTAAGAATTCCCGCCTAACAAACCCCACCTAACAGACTGGTGGGCAGGCTAGCGGACCACGCTGAGCGGGGCGGACAGGCAGGGATTTAGGGATTAGCTAGTGGAACTAGCCGTCATTAGTCATTTTCATTAAGTTTCTCTATTACGCCTTTTAATTCTCTAACAATTTGGTCTACTGAAGTGTATTTTGCCGTAATGTGTTCCTTCTCATTCCCAATTGGATGAAAATGCCATCCGCCTAGATTGTCTACACCCCATATTCTCTGATTTCCATCAATCAGTGCGAAATCAATCCTTGTTTTTTTGCTTCCATAGAAAACATCTACGTTTCTTCCTGATGCAAGCTTTATACGCCCTTTAAACCTGTGAGGGTTTTCCTCGATAATCTTAAGAGTGAGATGAGGAATGAATCTGGCTATGGCGAGTTTCAGTTGCTCTATGAATTCTTTTACTGACACAGGTTCCAACTTATCTATTGATCTTCTTTCATTTTCTTCATTTTATGAAGCAATTCTCTATGCTCGTCCTCAAGGCTTTCCCATTCCATATAATCGCGTTCTACACCGTGAGAATGCTTATCAGGCACCTTCCCTTCCTGCCAGTCAGACTCGAATTCCCCGAAGGCCATTCCATATTTTTTTTCATACTCAAATATTCGTCCGGTGCAATTCTTAAGACGTCTTTCCAGATCACCCCTGACAAGGTTTCGTAACTTTTCACTTATATCAGCGCCTTCTGTAAAATCAAATATGTATTTTGCCGACTCTGGCAACTCAATATTCTGCAAATCAGGCCTCCTCTACTTTGCTCCACTCATTCAATTATAAATGTCTGTATTTTAACAGTTAAACAGTTTTATTTCAAAGATTAAAGAGGATTATCAATTCTTTATCTTTGTGGGAGGCCTGGGTCAGGACTTTATTCTTGACTACATATAACAAAGAAATTACAAATTACAAAATCTTTCTTTCTAATAAACCACGGATGGACACCGATATACACGGATGTTTTTAAATCAAAAATTATAAAAATTAGTCCTCCGGGGTCAGACCTTGAAAGCAGAATACACTTCACTTTTAAACAGCCATTTGTTTAGAGCTTAGGGGCACCTATTGACAATTAGCACTTTCAGAACAAAGGGGTCTGCTGTTGGCTTAACTATCCTATTTAAGAAAAACCAGAGGAAGTCTTCAATCATTATATCAAGTTTGTGAAAGATTCTATCTCTTTCTTAAACTGCTCTGACACCACAAAGAATGTCTCAACCAATCTATCAAGACGGTCACCCATTAGCTCAAAACCATAAATATTTCTGAATAGGTGGCGGAACGTTAAGAATTCATCAAGTGATGCCGCAAGATCCTTTGAAATTACGGCTGGCCGAGTATCTTTTAATTCCAATGTCATACGATATAATAATTGCTTATGCCAGTGTTCTTCTGCTTCAAAATCTCCGTTTACCTCTTTTGTAATCAGTTTGAAAATTCTTTCACAGCTGTTGTAAAAATCATGCAATATTGACCCCTTCGCGCGCCTTGCTTTTTCATCATTAACATATAGTTTCAGTTCGTCCTTCAGTCTATCAACATTTGATAATTCAGCTATTATCAACTCCTTTATTTCATTTAAATAACTATTTTCCTGATTCATATATTATTTCCCCCTTCTCTAAAACAGCATTCTTAAATTGAGGGGTGAGGTATTCTAAAGGTTTTATATCTATATTTGTCTTACATTCTCTCATGCAATGACCCAGAGCTTTTAGAAATTGATCACCTAACCCTTCTACAATAAGGTCTATATCTGAGCTCACACAGATTTTATCTGTAGCCAGCGAACCGAATAGTATTATGCGACTGACAGAATAGTGATGGGTCAAAATGTCTACAGCCTTCTTCAGGTCATTCTGAAGTATCCTTTTACGTGCTTCGATTTTTTTTATCCTGTTTTTTATTATCTTCTCGGAGATAGTTGACATTTTAGTCGAATGGTGAGCAGAATAGGAAGATTGTGGTCAAACAATAAAAGTGTACTACCCGCCAAAAAGCACGTCGGGCAAGCCCGCCTGTACAAATAGTCGGGTAAAAAGTTAATTGTTAATTGCTGATGGATGATGGCTACAACAAGAATTCCGAATATGGAAAAATAGGGATTGTTTGTTTCTGTCATTTGTTGTTGGTTATGATTTGTTTGTACATAGCTTCGCCATGTCGGTTACAGTTCGTTAGAAGTTGCTTGGTATCCAGTTCTTTAAAGTTTTTCTGCGATCCTTTCCTGACGAGTTATTTCTCCAAAATACCTTCGGGGGTTACCACACATCCAACAAGAGCAAATGGTATTATTTTTTGCAAGATGTCCAGGGCTCTTTACATACCAATATCCCATCTGTACCCTTCTATATCTTTTGTTTATTATCCTTTCCCGGTGATGGCGACGTATTGACCTTTTCTTTTTCAAAGATATTTTCTGCATTCCTCAGTCGTTTTAAGAAGAAAAAGGGGTCGAAAAGGGGTCAAATCTCCCCTTGACTGCATATTAGATATTTGTTGTTTGTTAGTAGTACTTGTTGTAAAAGCAGGGACAGCGACCGTTTTCTATAGCCTTTGCCACCTGTTACACTGCTCGTCCGTCTGTATGTCGCCTGGGTGTTAATTCTTTATCTTTGATATACAATAAAAGTGACTAAGTTTAAAGTGATCTAAAGTAAAATTTAAGAATTACGGAATTCTGGAATTTAGATAACACAGTGTTATAAGTTTTGTTTTGTCAGTAATAAGAACTTACCGCCACATTTATTTAATAATTCTCCGTAAAGTCTGAAAGAAACTCTCCCTTGATTTCACCAGAACAACCTCAATCTCTGTTTTTTCCTCAAGAATCTTATAGGCAATACGATATTGTGTCTCACTATGCTTGAAGTGGTAAGACCTGATACCTTTCAAAACACCCTTCAATTCCTCAAAACGATATGGAGATTCTGACAGATACTTTATTTCCTCTTTATTTTTTCCTTCAAAAGCGGATCAAACTTCTTGTATTTCCTATGAGCAGATGGAGCCATAAAAACTTGATATCGTTTACCACTCATCAATCGGTATCCTTTGCTCACTCTTAAGTTCGCTAATAGATTGAGCAATGGTTTTAGATGCATCCTCATCTAAAAGTATCTCTAAAGTTTCAAACTCTGCTGCACTCAGCCCTTTTAATAAGTGGGCCAAGCGTTCTAGATTGACCAATTCAACCTTATCCATTTCTTTTAAAGTATTTGACAATTCAATCACCTCCCTCTTCACATATCAACCCACAGAAAACAGGGACAGACACTATTTATGTCATTGGCCACAGGCCAATTGCTTCACTGCCATTTGTCGTTTTGTACCGGTTCACCGTGAATCGGAATTTTCCTCTTTTAAAATAATAAGTTTTACTTTTCACTCCTATTCTCTCTTTCTTTTTATCTTCACTCTTTGATTATTATTTTAAAAGCTTCGCAAAATTTTATAAAGTCCTTATAATTCTTAACTGCGATTTTTCTTATTACTTCATTATCAAGAGTTTGATATGCATGAATTGCAATGTTTCTGAATCCTGTCATGGCCTGTAATGAAACAGATAGTTTTTTGTCGATAATATTATTCTTAAAAAGAAGCCCGAAAGCCTCTGAGCTAGTTTGGGGAATTCCCAAATGATTGACTGCTGTGATATGCATGGCCATATCAACTGCAGCCTGACAGGAGCGTTCAATATTAAGTATCAATGCGTCAAGATGAGTAAAATTTGTTAACTCAGGACATGCATTATACTCTTCCTTTATTCTTCTAATACATCTTTCAATTATTGAAGATTTATTCAACAAAACATCATCAGGCTCTATACGCATTTAATATCTCTTTTCTTTCTATTTGCAAATCTAAGTACATTGACAAGGTCGTTGCCTCAAACAGCTCTTTTTCAAACCTGTTTCTACAAAAAACAGGTTTGCCGTGCTCTATAACTTCTTTAGCATAGACAAGATTGTTTGAAGATAAAACACCCAAATCAACTTTCCTCTTAAAGATCAATTCTAATTGACCTGTCATGCCAAGAATATTTTCTGTTTTCAAATCAGAAAATCCTTGCATTAAAACTGCCATATCTATATCGCTACCAGGATGTAATCTTCCTTTGACACAAGAGCCATGCAAATATACAACATTGATTAGATCAAAGGATTTAACGTAATCTAAAGCTTCGTCTAATTTATCTTCAATATCATTTATTAAATGAGGAACATCAACCATTTTAATATCCTTGCCATACCTACAGTTTGCATATTGTTTTTGATTATAAAAACAGGCACTCCTTTATATTTAGGGATTACGACTGCTCTCTTTGCACCTTTGAAATGATAAATCTTATGGTCTCCCCGGGTATGACTATAAACACATCCGAATTTTTCAAATATCTTACAGAGTTTTTTATAATGGAGAGGTTTCAACTAAGCGTTTACTAAAATGTTATTAAAGTTTCTAAGTGTTTAAAGTTAAGAGCAAAGCTTGAGGAAAGGGGTCTTCAATTGGCAATTAGCACGCTAACAGCAATTTTTCTATACTTAATCATTCCACGTTTACCTCTTTCATCTCTCCATATATTTTATGCTCTATTTCCCCATCCACCAGACACCAGGATTCTCTGCATGTATGACCGGTCCATTGGTCACATGGTTCACAATTGTCATCAGGATAGTTTATACGAATTTCTCTAAGACGATCCGAACCCCAAATATCTTTAATACCCGTATCCCGGAAATTCATTTCTTGACAAATTCTGAGGAATCACATAAACTTAAAGGTGTGAAATGGTTTGTTAATAGAGAAGCTAAAGATAATGTATCAAAATATTTTTATGATATTTCAAAAATTATAGTTGGAACAGCCGTGATTGCTCCATTTATTAATCAGGACTACAGTTCTAAAACAGTACTTTTAGGCTTTCTAACTGATAAGAAGGAGTTATAATAAATATGAATACTTTAGATTTTGCTTACATCGTTCTTGGATGTTTAGGCTTGTTTGGTATTGTAAGTATTTTAATCCACAATCGCAAGATTAAGCATTTGAAACATTAATACTATTCATCCTTATTTTAACAGTTCTTATGAGGAATCATCTCTCATATTATCAGGTCTTCATTATTCAATTATCAGTAATTTGTCATTGGTTATTAGCCACGAAGTAACACCATACTTTTTTTAAAGTGCGCTAAAGTGTTATAAGGATAATTTGAGAAATTCCAGCCTAACAAACCCACCCAACAGACTGGTGGGCAGGCTGGCGGGCAGGCAAGGAATTTAAGAATTTGAGGCAAATTAGGTATCAATTCTTTATCTTTGACAAATCACATCTTTACAATTTGCTAAAGGAATTGCAACTTTCTATTAAAACGGCATCTGTAGTTACTCGCAAAACCCTGCCCAGATTGCGGTAAATTTGTACTACCTCTTTATGAAGGTCATCACGCCGATGAACCAAGGCTATCCAACCTACCGTATCAACAAAAATAACCTGTTTTACACTCACTTCTTTTCTATTCCATAAAGGTAGTGATTATGCTGGTTGGCTAAATCTCTAGGCGTATTGTCTGGAGATGAAGGCAACCAATCATCAATGTTCAAAAAAGGATCCGCATCAAAATCTATCACCTTTCCCATCTCTTTTTCAGGAATTACCACTACTCGCATTCCATCATCAATCTTAGCATCTTTTTCTAAAACCACTACATTCCCCTTAACTACCCCTTTATATGACATAAAAACACCTCCTGCAAAGTTTATGGTAAGATCCACCGCATATTATCATCCGTGCTATTTCAAAACGATCATTATAGTTTCTCTTTGCATACAATTCAAATCCAATTCGCACTGTATAAAGCCTGGGGTCACCTTGATTTGTCAGCTTGGCTTGAGGTCACCAGCAGGTTTGTAACTGATCAGTAGAGGGCATTAAAGTAATATCTTTATAAAAAATACAAAATCAACAAATGAAAGCTAAACCTTATTCCATTCGTTATTACTTATAGAAGCTTGCCTAAGTATCTCTTTAACTAAACTTATATGTATATCCCCACTCCTATGGGGATTGGGAATGCGAATTTTCTTTCTACCCTTTATCATAAACTGATGCTTGCTTCCAGAAAAAGGACCAGAATATCCAAGCACTTTGAACTTTCTGATTAACTCTTTTCTTGAAATATTAGTCGGCATAATCAGACAGAGGTTACCTTTTTTATACTTATTTCATAGCCTTTAACCAAAGGAATAGGGTCTGCATCTCTTAATTTTAGAATAAGCCATTCTTCTAGAACTTCAACAAGCTCTTTTCTGCATTCCTCAACAGTTTTACCATTAGCCCAGACTCCCTTAAAACCAGGTATCTCAGCAAACCATGTCCCATTCTCTAATTTTTTGTATTCTGCGCTTCCTAATGCCTCTTGTATATATTCAACTAACATACGTTCACCTCCTCTAATTGTGTTTTTTCACTTTTCACTGTCATTTAACCTGACAAGCGGGTTATCATTGGTTATTTTGCTGCGCTGTCCCCAGTGAAATAGGCTCCCTGATGGAATATGCCTTGCATTCCACCCGCCTAACAAACCGTCGGGCAGGCAGGGCAGGGTCATGGTAAACCGATACTACGTCACGAGGCAAAACTCTTGTACACTTTCAATTCTTTTTAATAATAACTCCATAAATTCAATGTATCCACATTCTTTATATTGATGTCGCACTTCATGTCAACAGGAAGTTTTCTTGTTAGCAATAACAGACATGGCTGCATTTCCTTAAGATTTTCAAGCTTTTGCACCTTATGGCCAAATATTTCATTGTTGTCAATCTCAGAACCATCAAGAAAGAATCCTACAAATTGCCATCTCATTAACGATACCACCATATACGCAATCTCTGAAAGTTCACTTACTCCATAAATGGCTATCTCAGTCTCCTCGCCATTAGTAGCCTTTGCAATCCTGGATTCTATGTCACTCCTGATCTCTTTATAAAAATGAAAATTCCGGCCAAAGAAGCTATATGCCAACTGTGTCTTTTCCCTTATTCCTTCAGGTGTAATATGGTATTGAATGCGCCTCGGATTTACACCTATCATCTTGATTAAACCCCTTTTGACCAGACGCTTCAGTGCAAAATTCACTGATGCTACATTTATCTCCATTTGAGAAGAAAGCCTTCTTTGTGAAACTGTAGAGTCACCCTCTATGGTCTTCAGGATGTTATAGTCGGTAAGTTCCTTTTTCTGAAGGCTGGTTATTTGTTCCAGATCGTTTGTCATTTGTCAGTTTGTTAAAGTGAGCTAGAAAGTCTGATGTCGGAGATCAGAGGTCAGATGTCAGAAAGCCAGACGTCGGAGGTCTGAAGTTGCAAATAATCTCTATTTATATACTGCTTATCATTAGGTAACACTCAAGAACACCTGGGCATCTCGAATCTATGTAGGGCCTATTCAACAGGTTGAGTTTGTCGTCATCAATGCTTTCACTATAGACATACAATAATTACATTCTTAAGGGTAATTAAATCATGTATCGCTATTGTACATAACAGGCAAAAGCGTTTTTACTTAATCCAGTTTGAAATAACTCACCAGCGTCAACAAATACGCATTAATATCTTTCAGATGGTGATGCACGATATTGCAAACTATATCTAAGTTAATAGTTTCATACTCATGGACCAGTATATTTCTAAAGCCAACCATTGAAATCATATTCTCTGCCATCTCTGCCTTTATAACTCCCTTATTCTGAAGAATATAGAAGATCTCATTTAAGCTGCCAGCAACGCCCCACCCTTCATCTGAAATTACATGGCTTCCAATATCAATGCATCCCTGAATTGCATGTTGAAGGTTGTGTAATACAATATCTTGTGTATCAAGGTCATTCTTTAATGATTCTAAAGAAATATTTTCCTTGCCCTTTAGCCTTGATAGATTCTGCCGTATAAGAGAAACCTTTCTTAAGATGACTGATTCGTTAACCAATAACATCTTCCTTCATAGCAGTAACCATCCCCCTTTTCATCTGATCTTCAAGAAATTTAAAATCGAGACATTTGATCAGCCTGAAAGCCCTGAAAGATCTATGTATTCTCTTATCTGTTTCAACGATTACCTGCCCCCTACTCAGTATCTGAAAGGAAAGTAGTTCACCTGCTTCTTGCAGAAAGACCAAGTCTACATCTCTTCTTATCAACCCGGAAATCTCCGTCTGATATCGAATTCTAGCTCTTTGGCTTTCTATCAAATTATTGTATGGAGTCGTTAGCAGTGCAATATCCACATCACTATTCATAACAAACTTTCCAGTAACAACAGAACCATAAAGATAAACGGCGACCACTCCCTTTTTGTCCTGAAAATATTCGATTATCTTTTCTTTATCAATACCCAATTTACACTAATTCCTTTTTATCAATTACCACCAAAAGATCAATATCACTGTCTTTACCCGGCCTACCATAAGCATATGAACCAAAAACAATGATTTTAGAGACTTTCTCTGCCATGAAGATTCTGTTTACAATTTCTTTTTCAATTTCTTCTGTTATCATCTTAGCTACCTAACAAACATATCAAGTTCCATTATACTTCTTTAATACCCTTAATTATGTTTTCCACGTTTCTTTGTCATTTAACCCGACAAGCGGGTTGTCATGCAAGCCAACAGTTTCTGCAAGGGTTAATCCCCAGTTTCAACAACCTTAAACCGGTTTCTCATTATTCATATTTCTGAGTTTTACAACACTGTCCTTCAGCAGACGTTGTCAACCACAAATAAGCCACTTTGCCTTACTGGCAAAGCTATTGTTGAATGAACAATCTGCTATCAGGCAAACAAGTTAATGTGATATCAGATGTCTCTCTTTAGTCTATCTTTAAGCGATTCAAAAAGGGATTGGAAAGCGTCCTTGTATCTACTGATCTTTCCAAGGATTTCTTTAATCTCGTCTTCATCATAGATATGACTTGAAAGGTTTCTTTGCTCTATCATATCTAACCAGACATCTTCACAATCAATAATCTTTTGTGTGAGCGCCTCTTTAAAACACTGCCTCGGACCAGTACACCCTAGCCCTATATAATCGAGATACCTTTTAACAGCCTTCCAGCTCATCTCATAGGTAAATTCAAATCTCTTTACTACAAGATCAAGATAAATATCTCCAAAACCCTGACTATGAAATGTCTCTTTCCCATCCACAACTTTTGCATATTTCTCAAATGCCTTCTGGAAATTATACAAGCCGTCCTCAAACCTCAACTTCTTGCTTGCACTGTATAAGACCTTCCCCGTTGCAAGAACCCTGTTCCTGAATCTCTCATCTGTAAAAGCAATATTCTTTACATCTATCTTAATCAAAGTGGGAAGTTTCTGGATGTCCTCCTCTATTAGATGATTATTTCTAAACTCCTTGTCAAAGTAAGCTATATCTATATCGCTTGTCTCAATCGCATCACCGTTTACCCTAGACCCGTAAAGATATATCCTCTCCGGGTTTGAGTGTTTCAATATTATCCTTCTGATCTCGTTTAACAGTTCTTTATAGTGCACAGAAGCACCTCCTTTAGATCATTTCCATAATACTAGAGGCATGATGCAAGAATAAGTTGATATCTTGAATGTCAATAGGCAACCACTACAGAAAATAGAGAGTAAGTTGTTAGCTGCAACATTAAGATTAGCAATTAAGGTGTGAGTATCAAAATGAATGGCCATAGAAGCAGGCATTAAACAGTACATGCTTGTAAAAGCACGGTGTGTAAAAAAAGCTCCGCCGTGTCAGTTACATTTTCTGATAGAATATGCAACCTGCAAGTAATATTTCATACAGCAAACAGACTCAAGAAACACAGATAAAAAATCTTGGAGCAGTAATTGGACTCAAGTATAGGGTATACTACATTTATATACACATACTACTAAGCATACTATATATCACACTAATGCCACACAATGTTTATTTTTATAAACAATCAGACTCGATTTGTCCAGAAAAAACTTGGAATGTACATCTGCAAACCAGCTTGTGGGGATATGGGCAATGTCATTAAATTAGACGTAGCGGAAACCTTCAGGTTTCCATTATTATGTCTAACTGAATAAATGGAAGGCTACCCGCCCGTACCGAACGGGCACCTGCCCGAATAGGTACAGGCGGGCGTTCGGGCGGGAAGCCATTCCGCTACAGTTTGCTGGTATACATTGAATTTATTAAAAAGTCCTTAATTCAATGACATTTGGGATAAGTGGCAAGCATTAGTTGTTTCATGTAAGCACCTCGTTATATATCTTTAACACCTCACTCACCATCTTT
>JAANXD010000099.1 GCA_018263435.1 Candidatus Scalindua arabica
CATAAGCTTTACGGCCAGCTCCACTCGAAAGAGACTGTGCTTTGGTGTTAGAATTAAGACGCGCCAGTTGACGCACCTCGTCATTTGTTTTAAGGTATTTATCCCATTTAGCAGCAAATTCATCTAATTTTACTTTGCCTGATCCATCAACCAATGCACGCAACTTCCCTCGACGCCCCTGCATGTCTTCACGTGTCTGCTTAATGAACGTAGCATATTCATCCATTTCTTCTTGTGTTTTAGCCATTATAATGTTTTTCTCTGCCCGGCTTATACTAATAAGGTCCTGGTTAATTCGTGCACCAAGCTTTACCTTTTCCGATGAGACATCTACAATGTTGTTGAGACTATTGTTTATATTGCTCAAGGCATCAATCCCCAGGTAAAAAACAGCACCCGTCACCAGAGAAGCAAGGGCCAGAACAAAAATCAATTTAGCGCTTAAACTTATGTTTTTCATGATTTTTTACTCCATCAGTTATTTCGGTTAAAATAATAAAATATCAGTATTTCTAGTTGTCAGCAGGTTCAGGCCTTTATCTCTCGATACTAAACCGATCAATATTTTGTCAAGTAGGCTGACGACTACTTTAGACTGGTAGTCTTCATGGCGCTTCTCCCCCTTCTTCAAAAATAAGAAAAATAAAAATCAAACATTATTCTTTAGTTATCCTTGTGAAACTGACTGACAACTATGAAACATTTGTGAAAATTCAGGCAAAAAAAAAGGCGCAATCGAACAAATACTCCGTTAAGAGTACGTTTCGATTGCGCCTTCAACTTACAGGCCCATGTCCTGTACGGCAAGGCAGCTCACATCTAACATGTGAACTATCTAAATTTTTTTTTAATCAAATCAGGTTGGGTTTTAAAAGACAAAACCCAACGACTTTTTCTTTGATGTTGACGTAGGGACAAAAATCATGAAATTCCTCATATGATAATATATTAACTTACTAACAGTTCTTAGTATCATTATAGTATCGGTATTAACCACTTAAACATTAGTCAAAAAATTATTTTTCCTGTAAATGACGCAAAATAGTTGCCAATTTAGTGGATTTGTGATGTTTGACGAATGATATTTTAATACTTGGATGGGTATCAAACCAGTTAAGTCGGATCTTTTAAAGCTTTATAATGTTAATCTAGAAATGTTGTTGCTGTTTATAAAATATATTTCGTTTGTATCTTATTGTGTAATTAATATTTACAGCCATAGGGGGAGGAAAATGTTTCTCGTTTCAAGTTGCTTCACGGAAATTATGTTTCATTATACATCTGCCGATGAAGGTGTGATTTTTTCTGAATGATAACTGTAGAACAGAAGAAATATCTCTATTGTGAGGCAAGGATTTGTAATTATCCTAAACAGTATGTTTATAATTTAAACATCTCTTTAATTAGTTTGCTATCGCAACAGAACTATTCTTCGCTTTAGTCTTTAGAAAGAAAAAAGGCACTCACCGCAAAGCGTAAAGATAGGGAGGAAAAGGGAAGAGTTACGAGTAAAGCATTGTGATAGACCTACTAATCAAATCCAAATGTCAAAGCTCAAATGCCAAATCACAAACAAATCACAATACCAAATGACCGAAACAGAGAATCAAAATGATTTGATCATAGGTTTAGATATTGTAATTTTGTAATTGAATATTGTCTGTATTTTGAGGATTGTATATTGTAATTTCGCTGCTCCCTTCGCGTCTCAGTAGCGAAAAGTCTTTTGCCTTTAACATCAGCAGTTATCTGCGTTAATCGGTGTCCAATGTCTTTCGTGGTTAAATTTACTCGACCATATTTCTATATTTACTCAATGCGAGTAGTGGAAAGTAACTCCTGTACATATGATATCTGAGATAAAAGACTTTAGGGAACCCTGTACCGGTGAACTCTTTCTCATCCCATGTCCCATCCTCTTTTTGAGTCTTTATTAAATATTCAATGCCATTTCTTACAGAGTCAGAGTCTCTTTCTTCTGTACACAAAAGGCCCAATACCGCCCACGATGTTTGAGAGGGTGTACTTTTCCCTGTAGCGCTGAGGGATGTATCCCAATACGATTTGCATGTCTCTCCCCAGCCGCCATCTTCGTTCTGAAAGTCTTTTAGCCATGACGCTGCCTTCTTTATATAATCCTTAGTCATGTCTTCTTTTATCGAATGCAAACCGGTCAATACTGACCATGTTCCATAAACGTAATTAGTACCCCAACGCCCAAACCAGGAACCGTTTTTCTCCTGTTCTTTTTTTAGGAACTTAAGCGCCTTTTCTGCGGAAGGAAAGCCCAAGTCATACCCTAACCTGCCCATCAAATCCAGCACTCGCGCCGTAAGATCACTCGTACTGGGATCAAGAAGCGCATTCCAATCTGCAAAAGGAATATTATTTAGAATTGTCTTATTATTATTTTTGTCGAAAGAACCCCATCCGCCATCATTACACTGCATCCCCATAAGCCATTTGAAACCCCTGAGGATTGCCTGCTTCTTACGGTCCTTGTCAGGCAAATCTAAAAGCTGCAAGGACATCATCACTACCGCCGCATCATCATTATCCGGATAGAACTCGTTAGCGTGCTGAAAATACCATCCGCTTGGCTCCTTGACGGGATTTTTCACACTCCAATCTCCAAAGCTTTTAACCTCTTTTTCCAGCATCCATTCTCCTGCCTTAACTAATGCCGGATGGTTATTTGGTAAACCAGATTTTAAAAGCGCCATAATAGCCCATGGCGTATCCCATACAGGAGACACGCACGGCTGAAGGAACATGGTATCTTCATCGTACACTGCTAATGCTTCTATATCTTCTATCGCCTTTTCCACGCTGGGGTTTCCATCTTCATATCCAAGACATTTCATAGCCATTAATGAATTTACCATTGAAGGCCATATCGCACCCAGACCCCCTGACTGTTCAAGGCGTTCCAGCATCCATTTTTCCGCCTTTTCAATGGCTATCTTCCTTAAAGATGCAATAGGCTGATTCTCATATCTCCTCAGTATTGTATCGAAATTAATAAAATAATTTTTAATCGTTAACTTATTTTGATCCCTCTGCAGCCGATAACTGACTCTTTCCTTGGGTATCACATATAATTCATCCAATGCCGCTCTGTCACCAACCTGGAATTTAGACCTGTTTGCCATAATAATGCTTAAAGGAACTACAATACACCTGGACCAATACGACATCTCATAAATATTAAAATAAAAGAAATTAGGCAGCAGGATTATTTCTACGGGCAATGCCGGTATACCCCTCCAATCAAATTGCCCGAAGATAGCAAGATATATCTTCGTAAACGTATTACACTTCATTATCCCACCCAAATTAAGAATACACTCTCTGGCCTTCTGCATAACCGGCTCTTCTTCGGAATGTCCTGCTAATTTGAGCGCAAAATAACACTTAACCGAAATACTAATATCACTATCTCCATCATGATAAATACTCCAGCCGCCATCATTTTCCTGTTTTTTGATAATATACCTGATCGCCTTTTCCTGTTTAGTTTTGTCAATGCGTTTTAGAAAATGCATTAACATCAAGTATTCTGCAGTTAAAGCGACATCACCCTCCAGAACCCCTGCCCAAAATCCCTCCTCTTTATCCTGCTCTCCAAGCAGATGGGCATGGGATCTCTTAATGGCCATATTCAGGCTGCTTTCAGGCGCAGTCTCACCGGTAATCCCCCGGTGCTGGATTTCGAAATTAAGATGATCTGAGGTAATTTTAGGCAGCATATACCCATTTTTGCCCTTTATTATCTTGTGGCTGATCTTGTCAACCGTTTCTATAAAATCTATCAGGAGTTTGGCCATAACACACTACTTATAATAAACTAATAATAAAATATCTGAATTTTTGTTCTTTTATATATAAAAATACTGTATCTTTTACAAGTAAATTCTGATTAAAGAGATTGACATACAGGTTGACATAATTATTCTATAGCAAACAACATAAGTTTTATGAATTCAAGAATTTAGGGATTTCCGCCTAACAAACTGGCGGACAGGGAGGAATTGAAGAATTAACCCCCCCCCTAATACTAAATTGTTTTTAATAAGGTTGCGGCTACGCCGCGCTATGTGATGGCATGGGCAAAATAAAGGTAAAAGATTTCAATTTAACACATACGCTGGATTGCGGGCAGATATTCAGGATAAACAGGGTCAATGACTGGTATTTTGTAAATGCACAGGATAACTTCTTTAAAATCAAACAGATCAGAAACGAGATTGAGTTTCATGGTGTTGACAAAGAATTTGTCGTACATTTCTTCTCATTAAATGAAAACCTCCCTAAAATTCTTAAAGAAATAAATAAAGACAAATATATAGAGAAATCAATAGATAAATACAGGGGCCTAAGGCTCATTAAGCAGGACCCCTGGGAATGTTTAATATCTTTTATCTGCTCTTCCGCATCAAACATCCCGAGAATAAAGTCAAAGCTTAAGGCTCTCTCAGAGTGTTTTGGTAAAAAGATTACACTGGATGGAGTTTGTAATTATACCTTTCCCCCGCCAGGCAAAATAAATGACTATGGTAAAATCATGGATGCAAAAACAGGTTTCCGTGCAAGATACATTCTCGAAGCAAATAATACCATAGATACTAAACATCTGAATTCATTGAGAACACAACCATACAACCTTGCAAAGAATGAATTAAAGAAGATAAATGGGGTTGGCGACAAAGTGGCTGACTGCGTTCTGCTCTTTTCCCTCGGCTTCAATCAGGCATTTCCGGTAGACACCTGGATAAAGAAAACAGTGCAATTGCTATACTTCGACAACAATAATGTTTCTAATGACAGGATCAGGGAATTTGGATTAGATTACTTTGGCGCCCACGCCGGCTATGCACAGCAGTATTTGTTCATGTACTCAAGGAACGACCTGAATAAGGGGTCAAGTCTGCTTATGGCTTAACTGCAAATCTCTTTTTATCTTATCAACCTGTTTTCTCAGTTTTTTGTTTCCGGCCAGATTTGCCTTCATACTCTCAATGATACTGCTTACGCTGCTATAATTAGGAACCTTAAACTCTTTCCCTATCTCTTTCAAAGAGTCTCGCCGTAGACACCTTGTCAAATAAATCGCTACATTTCTTGGTTTATTT